>NZ_JCAXEW010000009.1:0-214504 GCF_059759275.1 Ferdinandcohnia sp. GQ5 | reverse complement strand
TCTTTATGTCATCCGTTCATCTAGTTCTTTTGCATGAATATTCAGGTTAATATATTTCCTTTTTTTCATAGTTGTATTCTTATTGATTTCAGGCTTTCCTAAAAATACCCGTCCAATAAATAAAAAACAGATTGCTAATCCTAATACAAACATCGCTTTTCCAAGCTGTTGTTGGGCTGTCACTAAGTAGTTATTACAAAGCCGGACTGGTGATACTGAATAAAGCCAGCTCATCACAAAAATCATAGAAATCAGATTAGCCCAAATAAAGGCTTTACTTATCGGACCTAGCAGTTGCCAACTATAAAACAATAGTACCCCCGCAAGAAGTGATAGACTCATATATTTCGCAATCTCCATGATTGGCTCATTAAGTGCGGCATCTACTGACCTAGGCAATACCCAAAAACCTACAACACATATTGTTATTAATATACCCGCTATTCCATTTTCATTGTATAACACGATGAAACCTCGCCATTTTCTCGGAAACCCTTTTGCAAGAAAATATCCACTTCCTATTAATAGTGGATATTGAATAAGCATTGTTCCAACCATACTCTCTTCTAACAATGACCTTATATACGGAAGTGAAACGAATAGAAGTAAAAGTAGCCCTATCATTACATATCGAAAACGGTACATATTTTCACCTCTAGAATAGGATAGAATCCATGTATTCCACAACAACTTGTGGTGTTTGGTAATCAAAGATATTAGTTAATTTTCCTTCTGGATTAATCACATAAAATGCAGAATTGTGCTCATAGCCTCCGTATTCATTAGGGATAACTACTACTTCAAGAGCGTCAAGGACATTCTGTAATTCCTGCTTATCCAGAATCGTAGCCATTTTCCAATGCTCTCCATCTGCACCAAAATGATTAGAATATGATTTTAATACCGTCGGAGAATCATTCTCTGGGTCAAAGCTTATGCTTACAAGCACAACTTCTTTCCCTAGGACATCATTAGGAATATTTTCATAAATCTCTGCAAAATTTCTTTCTAAAACCGGACATACGTCCCCACACGAGGTATACATAAAGGTTAAAAGCGTATATTTCCCTTTTAACTCTTGTATTTGAAAGTTTTCTGAATTGGAATCAATTAATGTAGCAGATGGGAGTTTTGGCTGCTCCCTTTCTAATTCAATAATTCTTGCTTTCTCAGCAGTAAAAGCTCGTAATCCATCTGTACCTATCCATAGCAATGAAAGACCCGCTACAAGTGCAAATAGAATTCCAATACTTTTACGCAACATGATGATCTAATCCTATTTTTTCTTTAAACTTATAATCAATTGACCTACAGAAATTCCAAAAGCGGATTATAAATATCAATACAGCAAAGACTATAAAGATACCGAAAATAGCTCCCATCCGGTCATATGGAATCCACTCTGGAAAATGCTCCGCCCATCTTCTTGGAGCTCCGACCTTACCGGAAAATAGAAAAGATCCACATAATCCAATGAAAAACATGATGTATACCCAAAAGCTAATTCCATCAATTGCTGTTTCCTTCTCTTTTTTATTCACTTTTGCCAAGTAATACATAAAACCAAATAACATCGCAGTTGCACCTAATCCCATATACATATGGAAATGACCTGGTACCCATTTTGTGTTATGCATGACATGGTTTACAACAATTGTTGCATCAATAATTGCTGGTACGACTCCGATTACCCAACCAAACATGGATAAAAACATGAACGAAGAGGCAATGTCCCATTTAATTCCTGAACGATAGACAATCATTAGCGCACCGTAGGCTGTGATAACTAATACTGGTAATCCGTTTGCATAGGAGAGCACTTGTCCAATTATAATCATCCACTTTGGTAATGCAAAGTCCATTAACAAGTGATGAGTATAGATAGTAATCGTAAATAATGTTGAACAGTTCCACGCAATTAAGAATGGGCGGTTTGCCTTCCATGGTCGATTTGTATAAGCCGCTAATATCTCATAAACTGCGATAACCCCCATGTAAATAATAGAATTTGCAAAGATATGACCAAATGCATATGTTAGATTTTTTGCAAGTAGTGGATCAATTTTGATTGTTGGAATATATAGATTAATAAGGTTCATAACGAGTGCTGTTGCACCTGCGATTAATGCAGTGGTGTTTACAATTGAAACCATTGTACTAGCAACGACAGCTGCTGGGGGACCATAGCCTTTTACCTTACCGAAGACGATAGACCACCCTAAACCTTCTCCTAAACTTCCATATTGTTTAATAATCGCTCTAGCAACATCCAAATTTAATAATAAGAATCCCACACCAAGTATGAGCATACCACCTAAATATAATGTTGCCCCCGCCATCTCCCATCCACCAGCAGAGATAGCTGGTAGCGGATATAAAAACGTCCAAGCTCCTGCAAAGTCAAATACAAATATTCC
The DNA here is from genome assembly GCF_059759275.1 of Ferdinandcohnia sp. GQ5. Lineage (NCBI taxonomy): Bacteria > Bacillati > Bacillota > Bacilli > Caryophanales > Bacillaceae > Ferdinandcohnia > Ferdinandcohnia sp. GQ5. The sequence goes on along the minus strand of NZ_JCAXEW010000009.1, from coordinate 212,087 downwards.
TACCAATACCATTAGGACACCGATTATAAATGTGATAAAATTTGTGATTAAAATTGCTTTGCTTAATTTTACATATTTACTTAAGAAGAACCACATGACTGCAGCTGCGGCTAATGCTGCGGCCCCTATCATTCCCGTTCCATGGACGGTCATAATTTCATAAAAGAATGCAGGGTCCACATCAATCATTTTTCCTTGTGCAAGTAGCATTAAGACTCCGAATACCATCATTGAAAAAATGATGAGGCTTCCTGTTAATAGATAAATAGCGATTGTTTTGTTTCGGGAGTTATTTGTCGCTCCCATTACCATATTAGTAGACATTGTTAACCCCCTCCTTAATTTGTTACAACAATTTCACCAACCATGAGATGGTGAGCAAGCCCACAGTATTCCATACATAATATTTGATATGTCCCAGGCTCCGAGAATGTGTAGTAAACCGTATTAGTATAATCTGGCATTGCCTGAGTCTGTGCTAATAAATTCATGTCTTTGTCATAGATACCAAAGCCATGGTTAACATCTGAGCTTGTGATATCGAATTCAATTGGCTCTCCCACTTTGAATTCCATTTGACTCATGTTCCATCCAAATTGAACGGCTTCAACATCGACAATGACTGGATTTTCTTCTTGTCCATATACCGGTCTTTCAAATGGAAGATCCTGGAGTGTAAAATACGTTAAAGTTCCAAATACAACGAGTAGAACTAAGAAATAAATCGTTCTAAAACGGTACCATTTTTTCTGAATTGGTTCATACTCTCTTTGTTTATTGGTTTTTAATACGACGGTAATAAAAATAACTGTAATTAAGGCCATTAAAATAATGGAAAGATACCAAGCGGCTGTTTGGTACAAAGAAACCCCCTCCTAATTTCTCTTTTCAGCAAGATTGTCACATATTGCTCGGCCATAAATCTGTTAAGTTTGTCACAAAATGGGACTGAAACAAAAAAAGACACATTCTTGTCAAGAATGCATCTTTTTATAACGACTATTTAATTAAGTAGGTTAACGCTAGCATTAGAAATGAGATGAAGACCGTTGTTAATACCCATAGCCAGGCCAATTCCATATTTCCGCTATCAATGGCAACATAGATTGCTGTTGGTAGTGTTTGTGTTTTTCCTGGTATATTGCCCGCAAACATCAAAGTTGCACCAAACTCCCCAAGTGCTCGAGTAAAACTCAAGATAAAACCCGTTACAATTGCTTTCAACGATAAAGGAATCGAAATGAACAGAAATATACTAAATTCATTTGCTCCATCCGTTCTTGCCGCATCCTCAATATCTGTATTTACTGTTTGAAATCCCGTCTTTACAGATTGGTACATTAACGGAAATGCAACGACAGAAGAAGCAATAACAGCTGCCAACCACGTGAACATAATCGGTTGTCCTGTTAATTTCTCAAGGAACATTCCTACAAAACTATTTCGTCCAAAAATCACAATTAATAAAAAACCAACAACCGACGGAGGCAGAACCAGTGGCAGCATTAATACTGTTTCCAGAAAGAGTTTGCCTCTAAATTGCTTATGTGACATCCATTTGCCTATGATTAAGCCTAGAAGTAAGACAATACAACCGGCCGTGATAGCAATGATTATCGATAGTTTAATAGGTGACCAAAAAGTAAGTTCCATTATGCAAACCTCAATTGTTTAAAATTGTTCAAAAAGTCAGGAATCCTTATTTTCTAAGGTATTATGCTTAATAAATGAAGGATGTGTGATTTATTATACACCTAATGTATGCCTAACATTATATGATTTCCTTAGAAACAAGTATAGCATTCCTATATGGAAGGTGGTACCTATGAGTAAATTAGCTTTACATCAATCAACTATTTCAGATGAATTAACCGAACTTCTTAAATCAGCTAATCAAGTCATCAATATGAAAAAAGGAACCTATTTATTTCGTGAAGGAATGAAAGCTTCTGAACTCTATCTGATTCTATCGGGGCGTGTAAAAGTAAGTAAAGGGACATCGGATGGCAATGAGTTATCGCTTCGAATCTGTAGCCAAAATGAAATCGTTGGGGAGTTGACCCTATTTACAGATCAACCTAAATATTTATTTGATTGCAGGATATTGGAGGATTGTGAAATTGCTGTAATTCAAAAGGATGAATTAGAAAAAAAACTCTTTGAAAATACAACACTAGCATTTGAATTTATGAAGTGGATGAGTGATCATTTCCGAAAAACACAAACAAAGTTTAGAGACCTTGTTTTATTAGGCAAAAAAGGAGCATTATATTCCACATTAATTAGGATGACCAACAGCTATGGGGTGGAAAAGGAAAACGGCACTTTAATTGACCTACGTCTGACCAATCAGGAACTAGCTAATTTTTGTGCAACCACAAGAGAAAGTGTAAACCGGATGCTGCATGATTTACGAGTGAAGGATATCATTTCTGTTCAAAAGGGCTATATCACTATTCACGATTTAGGATATATAAAAAAAGCAATACAGTGCGAGGAATGCCCAGCTAAATATTGTAGTATTGAATAACCTAAAGAAAAGACCCACGGGCTCCATGGGTCTTAGGTATTTTAATGTAATGTTCTTTCTTTTTTACGAAGTGCTTCAGGAATATATACACAGAATGGTTCACTCTCCATGTAATCGCCTGTCATGGCATATGCACGAGAACGGGATCCACCACATACATGTCTAAATTCACATACTCCACATTTCCCTTTATATTTGTCAGGATTACGCAAATCTTTGAAGATTGGGGATTCACGATAAATTTCAGCAAGTGGGGTCTCACGAACATTTCCTGCTTTTACAGGTAATAAACCACTCGGATACACATCTCCAGTATGAGAAATAAAGACGAATCCATTCCCATCGTTTACACCTTGTGGCGCTCTTCCAAGTCCATCAATTTGCCCCGTTTTCCCTTGCATAAGGGCATCTTCATAGCGGATTTGTTGTTTTGCATCCTTTGTTTCACGCAATTTTGATTGAATAACTACACGGCGATAGTGTTGTGCAGCAGTCGTTTTTATATCAAATTTCACACGTTTACTAAGGTCATACAACCAGCGAAATACCTTTTCATGTTCAACTGGAGAAATCATATCCGTTTCTTTTCCACGACCAGTAGGTACTAGGAAAAAGACGCTCCATAATACACAATCGAGGTCCTCAACTAATTTTGCCATTTCATCTAATGCATGGACATTGTATCTTGATATTACAGTGTTGATTTGAATTGGAATTTCAAGTTCATGTAAATATTTAATGGCTCTCATTGTTAAATCGAATGAACCATTTGTTCCGCGGAAATGGTCATGAATTTCAGCAGTTGGACCATCTAAGCTAAATGCCCAGCGAGCTAATCCTACTTCTTTCGCCTTTTGAATGGCTTCTTTTGTTACATTTGGTGTTGCACTTGGTGTCATGGAAACGTGCACACCTTTTTTAATTGCATATTCGGCAATGTCATAAACGTCAGTCCGCATTAACGGGTCCCCACCTGTGAATACAAGCATCGGATTATTCATCTCATATATTTGGTCGATTAGCTTTTTCCCCTCTTCAAAGGAAAGCTCTCTAGGGTCTCTTTTATACTGGGCTTCGGCACGGCAATGTAAACATTTTAATTGGCAAGCCCTTGTAAGCTCCCAAATCACAATAAATGGAACTTCGTTATAGTCTCTTTCAAACATGAGGCAAACCTCCCTTGTTAATGTACACATTTTAGCATTATAAAATAGTGAGCAATGTGAGGTACATCACAGGAAACGGAGGTGTTTAAAATTGTTCACAAATTAAGAAAAGCGTAAGCACCTTGAAATTGAACGTCTACTTACTACTGCCACGTCCTGTGGCAAACGTAGACGCCAGCACATCGTGTGCAAGTCCGAAAAGCATAAGAAAAGCTGGCGAGAAGGATGCATTTTATCCTTCTTGACTGATTGGCTTATGACCTCAAGGGGGTAGGCGATGGAGCTAGACAACAAAAATATATGAAATTGAAATGAAGAAATATTCTTTGAAGAAATTAAATGTAATTGAGGGTTAACACTACAGCTACAAGTAGGTTTGGAGCCCCCAAGAGGAAAAACAAATAGGAATATCGAATTCTTGTTTTGCGTTCTTTTTTGCTTTCGGTGTAATAGTTCGCTCTGGCACGATCGCCACTTACAAAGGTATCAGATACAATTCCTGCAAGTAAAAAACATATTATACCCAAAGTCCCAGAAATAACTGAATATGTTTCAAATTGACGAGTAGACAAACCAATTAATAGTAGAAGTCCAGAGGTTACTATACCTAAAATTAAGCCTACTCTCAAACATAATCCCTCCTTAAAGATAGCTCAGATATTATTATTTTATCACATTTTTCAGAAAATTATGAGTGTTAGACTTGAATAATAACAAAGACGTTGCGATGTAATATGGCAACGTCTTTGTGACATATATCGTGTGATCCTCAAGTCGGCTTATGGTTTATTTTTTCATATTCAGTTTTATTATTGATATTCTCAAATTCCATACCTTGTAGCTGAAGATCTTGGTCGGTAACAAATTTTACATTGCAAGTGCCTAATAACTGTGTCATTTTTAATTTTTTATCTTTAAGTAATTGTTCAATCTTTTTTGCGACTCTAGCATGATACACGGCAATTAATGGCTGTTGTCTGTCATTTATAATGGGTACGATTGCATCAATACTTTGATCATTGGTAAAAGTAATAAGCTGCTTTACTAGATTGTCTGTAACAAAAGGAGTATCACAAGGTAAAATTACATACCAATCTGAGTTTGTTTTCTGCATGACTGTGAATATGCCAGCGAGTGGTCCATTGCCCTGAAATTCAGGTAAATCCTGAATTATGGAAATCGAGGCTTCGTTTCGAAATTGCTCTTCTAATACAGGATGGCTCACAATATAAAGTTGGTCCACGTTATCTTTTAATGCATCAACTGCATATTCGTAAAAATATTTGTTTTGAAATTGCGCAAATGCCTTAGGGCTTCCGAATCTCCTTGATTCCCCCCCAGCCAAAAGAACACCTATGAATGTCGGGATTTTCATCAGTAAACACCCTTTTGATTTTTTCTTCATAGTAGCATGAATGAAACAGCCTACCAAACAAAATTCATCATGAATCAAAAAAAGTGTAAACAAAGCCTTTAAAGACCATGCCTACACTATGTAAGAGATTGGAATCTGCGATTGATTTTTTATTTTTTACCGATTGCAACGCGCCATACTTCTGGTCCCTGTTCAAGGTATTCCCAAGTGAATGCGTCACCACGTTCGATCATAAACTGGTATTGGAGTGGTCTTGGATCGTGGTCATTTGATAGCTCCATGATTTCACCTGGTTGTAAACTATCAAATGTTCTAAAGATTGTTGGATGCTTATCCTTCGGTGCATAATCTGGTGCGTTTACTTTCGCTGCAAATACCATTTTAAAATTCCTCCTTTTGATTTATGGGTCCATTGTACCCGAGTCTTTTTAGACCATGTTGTGAAGCAAATCACTATTTACGTATGTTTTTTATCATATGTTCCGAAAACTATGCGATAATTAGATTAAATGAATATCCCACGTAAACATCTTGTCATTCTTCATGATTGTGGAGTTTAAAAGAATTAACGGGGTGAACACATGAAGGAATTTGTAGGCAAATGTAAGGAATGTGAAAAAGATATTTTTTGTTTAGATGGTTTTATTAATGGTGTTGTATTAGATGATAAAAATGGAATACTTTGCTTTAATTGCGCTGAAGAAAAGCATGATAACTAAGCTAGGAGTTTGACTCCTAGCTTTTTTGTGTCCAATTTTTGAACATTGTTGTCATCCTCACCGACTATGATTTATATCACTGTTTTAAAAAGTGGAATTGTTACACTAAATGTTGAGTAACCGCATATATAGTTTATTTTGAACAAGGAGTGAGACAGATGGGATTGCCATCGATTCGTGAACAATTGAAAGGAGTACCCTTGTTTCGGGAACTAACATCAGAAGAACTCGACCCAATTGTAGAAATTTCACAGTCACGATTATATAAACAAAAGATGTTTATCTTTATGCAAGACGATCCACTTGATCGTGTATTTTTCATCCAATCTGGAAAAGTAAAAATTTACAAGTCTGATATGCATGGGAAGGAACAAATTGTTTCTGTTCTAGAAGCAGGAGAAATGTTTCCTCATGCTGGCTTTTTTCGAAAAGGCGGATATCCCGCACATGCCGAAGTAATCGAGGATTCAAATATCATCTTCACCCCCATTGATAAGTTTGAAGACATATTGCTAAAAAATCCTGAGCTTTGCATAAAAATTTTTAAAGTGCTTGGTGAAAAAATAATAGACCTCCAAAAACGTCTAGAAGAACAAATTTTGTTAAGCACCCAAGAACAAATCATAATGCTTTTACTTCGTCTATGTAGGAGTAATGGTGAAAAGACTGGAAATCGCTTTAAACTTACAACTCATTTTACAAATCGAGAACTCGCTAATATGATCGGAACAACTCGTGAATCAGTGAGTCGAACGATTTCTGTTTTGAAAAAGAAGCATATTGTTGACTTGACTACAGACGGTTATTACTTATTAGATCATATGAAACTGCATGATGAGATTTTCTAAAACTAACTTTCAGCCTAATTGACAATCCTAAATAAAATTTGCATTTGTGATTCAGGTCACAACGTTTCTCATTGAAAATGATTATCATTAGTTTATAAACGTTGATAAGGGGGACTTTCAAGTGGAATCAAAAGTAGTAGAAGTAGATGTTAGGGAAGATCTTAAAAATAAGATTGAGCCATTTCAAAAGATTATGGAAGCCGTTAAACCTCTACAGAATGGAGATACATTCATCTTACATGCTCCATTCAAACCGACTCCTTTATTTCCTATTTTAAAGGCAAAAGGGTTTTCAAACGAGGTAGAGCAAATTGATAAAAAACATTGGAAGGTTACCTTTACTAAAAGAGGTGACAAATAATGATATTAGATAACCGAGGTCTTGAGCCACCAACTCCAATGATGCGAACGTTAAAGGCTCTCGAGAAACTAAACAAAGGTGAAACATTGACGATTATAAATGATCGTAAACCTATGTTTTTATATGAACAGCTTGAAGAACTTGGTTACAAGCATATAACAGAACCACATCCTGAAGGCGGCTTTCAAATTGAGATTACAAAATAAGGAGCTGCTTGATCATGATACCTCAATTATCAAATGAAACAAATATCAGGCTACCACTTTCTTTCATTTTATTTAGTGTTGCGGCATTGGTCACATCCCAAGTCATCCTGCTATTCAATGGACATATGGTGATTGATGGGAACTTTAGGGCCCCTGCCATTCTATCATCAGCTCATTTACTTATTCTTGGTTGGGCCTTAATGGTTGCGATGGGGGCAATGTATCAGCTTATACCGGTAGCATTTTTGACTCCGATTTGGAGTGAAAAATTCGGATTTATTCAATTTTGGATTACGGCAATTGGGTTTGGCGGATTTGGCATCACTCTTTCTTTTTCACCAGCCATTTCTATTTTTACAGGATCACTCGCTATAATTGGAATATTATTATTTCTTGTTCAAATGTTTATGACAATGAAAAAACAGGCAAAGAAAAACATTCTAACTGCATTCGTTGGTAGTGCTCTATTTTGCTTGTTACTCACTATTTCGTTAGGAATTCTATTGATTGTTAATTTAGGTGCTGGAATAGCTCACCTAGATCATTTTGCTGTTCTAAAAAGTCATATTCTACTAGGTGCCGCAGGATGGTTTACATTTTTAATTTTCGGCTTTTCCTATAAAATGGTTCCTATGTTTTCGTTAGCACACGGATTTTCGATGAAACTATCAAGTTGGGTTTATTTTGTTTATGCCCTCGGACTTGTTGTAACCATTTTCAGCTTTATTACTGAATTGAACCTAATGTTACAAGTTGGTATGGTTTTGCTTTTTGCTGGTTTCGCCTTATTTTCTTACCATATTTCCACTATCATCAAGGTTAGATTAAAGAAAAAGCTTGATAAACCATTTATTTTTTCATTAATTGCCATTTGTTTTGGCTTAGTTATTCACTTTTTCGGAATGGTTCTTGCTCTCTTACCAGGGTATTACAAATTATATGGTGTACTAGTCTTTCTTTATATCTTTTTATGGGTTGCAGGTAGCATTCTTGGCTATTTATATAAAATTATTCCTTTTCTTTGGTGGACACATAAATATAGCAAACAGATTGGTAAAAGCGATGTTCCTACTTTAAAACAAATGATTGATGAAAAAATGGCAATACCCATTTTTACAGGTTTCGTTGCTGGTTGTATAGTCGTAATTTTGGCCCTTGCCACAGGACAATTGCTTATCTTTTCGATTGGTCAAAGTATTGTTGTCGCTTCAGCATTCTTTTTCAGTTACAGCATTATAAGGGTTCTATTTAAATAAAAGGGGAGAAACATAATGGAATTAAAAGAAAAAATCCTTGAGCAGTTAAAACAAGTGATTGACCCTGAATTAAATATTAATGTTGTTGATTTAGGACTTATTTATGAAATTAATATTAAAGAAAATAATAATGTGTATATTGAAATGACGCTAACTACACCTGGTTGCCCACTACATGATAGTATTACCAGTGGAGTAAAGCATGCAGTTGCCTACCTTGAAGAAGTAAATGATATAGAGGTTTTAATGGTATGGCATCCTGCTTGGTCCCCTGAACGGATGTCTGAAGCTGCCATGAAGCAACTCAGAGGTTAACTATATTTAGCAAAATGCAGGGGATTTCACATTCTTAGATTGTTTCGTTATACTTAAGAAAAGCGCAAGGCGCCGTATATCGGCGACAAGCATAAGACGAGCGCTGACAGAAGGTGTTCTTTACCTTCAGAAGCGATTGGCTTATGACCTCAAGCCGATGGCACCTGGAGCTAGACACCTTTTAAATAAGCTATTTCTCGAAAGGAGAGGTTTTAAATGGATGAAGCTTTAAAGGAAAATATGTTGGGGGCGCTTGAACAAGTGGTAGACCCTGAGTTAGGAATTGATATTGTTAACCTAGGTCTTGTTTATGATGTGGATATGAACGATGAGGGTGTCGCTCAAGTTACAATGACATTAACATCCATGGGATGCCCACTTGCTGGAACGATTGCAATGGATGTAAAACGCGTTCTTACTGAATTGCCAGAAGTAAAAGACGTAGATGTTAACATCGTTTGGAATCCACCATGGAACAAAGATATGATGAGCCGGTACGCTAAAATCGCACTAGGAATCCGATAAATCAAATGAAAAAGAACGTGTCGACTGTGGCACGTTCTTTCTCTTATTATAGATGCTTTTTAAACCATTCAACAGATGCGAGTAGTCCTTCTCTTGTCACTTTATGATCTGCTCGTGTATCAGCAATAAAAGATAGATTCTCCTCTTTCCCCTTATACAGTGGTTTAATTTTTTGGTAAAATTCATACGTGTATTTGAAAGGAACCATCTTGTCTTTTTCACCATGCCAGAAAAACAATGGTCTTCCGTTTACTTTTTCAGGTTGCATGCTTAAATCATATTTCCGTAATTCCGCATATTTTTCTTCCAACTCTGCATCTGAGAAAGGAAGTTCAATGTCAAGTCGCTTTAATTCCTCAATTTGCCCCCGACAGAACTCTTCATAATATGGACTACCCATTAAACTTACTGCTGCCTTTATCCATGGGTATTGGGTCAATGCCCCTAATGTCACGATACCTCCCATTGAAGTACCTGCCACACCGATTCTTGCCTCATCGATTTGGCCTTGGTTTAGCAGTTCGTCCTTAATGATTTGAAGTTCTTTAATTTCATTGACGACAATATCCCAAAACTTAAAATCCATTTCATGATCATCTATGCCTCTATCTCTTTCACCATGATAGTCAGCTTCAGGCAATAATACCCGAAATCCTTGTTCTGCATAAAGATAAGCATAGTGTAAATTATGTTCTTTCGCACTGCCAAATCCATGAACAAAGAGAATTAACGGTAACGCTTCGTCTTTTAACTGATTTTTAACAATATGTAATGCTGGTATTTCTGCATATTTCTTATTTTCGATAATAATCATCTTTTTGTATGTACTCCTTTTATGAAAACTTTTGCCATCCTCTAGTGTATCATTTGTTGGAAGTTTATTGAAAAATATTGACTTTTCAATTGACGATTATTTTAATATCTGTTTAAGTTAAGGAAAGAGATAAGGTTCACAAGGAGATTGATATGACTAAACAACATTTAATTGCACTTGACCTAGATGGTACTCTACTAAAAGATGATAAAACGATCTCAAAAAGAACAAAAGACGCTTTAGAAGAAGCCAAAAAAGCCGGCCATATGGTGATGATTGCGACGGGAAGGCCTTTCCGTTCGAGTTCAATGTATTACCAAGAACTTAGCCTTACAACACCAATTGTTAATTTCAATGGAGCATTTGTCCATCACCCACTTGATCAAAATTGGGGAGTTTATCATGATACGCTCGATTTAAAAACGGTAAAAGAAATTGTTGATGTTGCCGACGAGCTCCGTGTAAAAAATATTTTAGCGGAAGTAATTGATGATGTATATTTTCATTTTCACGATGAAACAATGTTAGATATTTTTGGAATGGGGAAACCAAATATTGAAACGGGTGATTTACGAAAAATCTTAAAACATGATCCAACTTCATTACTAATCCACCCCGATGAAGAAATTGCAGATAAAATCCGAAAGTATCTTTCTGACATGCATGCCGAGGTAGTCGATCATCGCAAATGGGCAGCCCCTTGGCACGTGATTGAAATTGTTAAATCAGGATTAAATAAAGCTGTTGGAATTCAAAAGGTTGCTGACTATTATCAAATTCCAAAAGACAGAATTATTGCTTTTGGAGATGAAGACAATGATTTGGAAATGATTGAATACGCTGGTCACGGAATTGCCATGGGTAACGGGATTGATGAGTTAAAAAGTATTGCTAACCATATAACAATGACTAACGAAGAAGACGGAATTGCCCTTTATTTAGAGGATGTTCTAAAATTGGAGAAAAATAAGTAGGTTGGTTCAGAAATAATTACCTGATATAACCCAAACGTAAAACTCAAACAATATAACTGGTGCTACAAATAAGCACTTCTTTTAAAGCTGTTAAAGGGGGAATTTACGGATGGGTAGTAATAAATCAAAACGATTTGTTCATCAAGGTGCAGATGCTGTTCAACAACATGCTCAGCGCTTTCCTTACCGTTCCACTCTAGCTGAAGCAGAAGCAAAGAAAAAAGCGAATGTCGAAAACTCATCACTTGGAGGCATCTAATATGGGAAACCGTTTATTCCAAAAGGCTCGTGAAACCGTAGAAGTTGCGAAATTAGCGAGTGCTGGCCAAAGTGATACATCCTTACAGGATGCCGTTTCGGTTGCTAAAAATGCACTTTCTTCTGCATATGCTAACTCTACAACAGCCGAAAAAGAACAACTCCGCGAATTGCAAAATGAATTAGACCAACTTCAATAACCTTTGGTTAATTCAAGAAAAAATAGGGTCAGACTTATCGTCTGACCCTTCCCTGTTTTTATTGGAATTGTTGAAGTTTTGCATGATAAAGGTTTGTGATCGAACCGTCTTTTGCACTTCTTTCGTATAAATGAAGAATCAATGCCCCGTTTGTCGGAATTTTATCCTTCGGAATGGAAATCTTAATTTCAAATGGTGCCCATGCTGGAGCACCCTCTGATGCCGTTTGAAGTGTTTCAGGAATTACATAATCATGACCATCCTCCACTGCATAGAAGAAGTTTGCTTCGAATACTCTTACTTCCCCTGTTACCGTATATTCACCATTTTCACCAAGTACTTGAACTTTACGAAATGCTGTATTTCCTTCTTCAGGAATTGTAAAACTCTCGTCTGCCTGCAATGAATTACTTTCGATTTTTTGACCATTTACTTCTGATGCAGTTAGGAAAATATGTGCTTTGTATTCTCCGGGAGCAAGTCTCGTTCCATCATTTGAAGTGTAATCCCATGGTTCTTCCCATACCTTTTCTTGACCAGGCTTTAATTCCATTTCCTCTATTGATTGGATAAACATTTTATCGATTGAATAGCGGTAAACTTCTTTATCATCTGCATCCTTTACAATAATTTCATATTTTTGACCAGATGGTATCGTTAGTTTCACAGAATTGTCGCTGGTGTTTTTTATTTTAATCGTAAAGGTTGCTTCGTTTTCCCCTGTTTTAATTAAAAGGTCAGTTTGAAGTTTTTCAACCACGTTCTCTTCACCTCCAGGTTCTTCACTTTCTTGCGCTGGTGGTGTTTCTTTTTCTGTGTCTACTTTTTCACTACCACCTGAAGTTACTGGAAGAGCCTCTTCGTTTTTTGTTGAGCCACATCCAGTGATGATAAATAGACTCATAACAAAAACTAATGTCACTAGAAGCCATTTTTTCATATTTGTCACCCCTTTACTCTATATGTCGATGTCTCGTATTAAAAAGTTACTACTCTTTGCGAAATAATCCATATACGCCAATTGTTTGTACAATATTTGTAAATGCATGTGGGTCAACTTCTTTTATTATGCGCTCTAAATCATATAATTCATATCTTGTTAAAACAATCATTAACATATCCTTTGTCTCACTCGAAAATGCTCCTTTTGCAGGTATCAACGTTATTCCTCTAACTAAATTTGAATGAATTGCACTTTTCAATTCGTCCGCTTTCTTCGTAACAATCATCGCTGTAACCTTTACATGACTTGTATGTACTGTATCAATAACCTTTGTCAATACATACAAAGCAACAAGTGTATATAATGCCTTTTCCCAACCAAATAAGAATCCTGCTGTAATGATGATTAGTCCGTTTAATGTAAAAATATAGGTTCCAATTGGTTTATCTTTTGATCTTGATAATACAAGGGCTATTATATCGAGACCACCTGTAGATGCACCCCACTTTAAAGTAAGCCCGATTCCAATGGCTTGAATGACAGCACCAAATACAGCATTTAGTAAAATATCATTAGAGATACGTTCGAGTGGAATAATTGCCAAGAATAAAGTTGTAAGTGCAACCGAAATAAAGCTATAAAGGGTAAATGCCTTACCTACTTTTTTCCATCCTAGAATCGCAACCGGGATGTTTAATAATAGTAGTATTACACCTGTTGAAATATGAATAGGCGTGTAATCACCAAGGATCCTAAACATAAGCTGTGACACACCGGTAAAACCAGAAGAATAAACATCAGCCGGAATTAAAAAAAGATTTAGGGCAGCAGCATTTAGTAGTGCACCAAATGTCACAATTAATATTTTTTTCACTTCTCTAGTTACCATTCAAATAGTCCTCCTGGAACAACATTCTTCAATCCTAGTAGTAAATTAGTAGTCATACAAAATTTTTCCTCAATTGTTGTATTTTTATCCAATACTCGCTACACTTACGATAGGCAAGTTTGTTTCAAACTTGACCAAAGAAAAGAAGGTGAGACTTTTGACCGTTAGAATTCTTACTGATAGCGGTAGTGACCTACCACTACAATTTTTTAAAGAAAATAATGTTACATTATTCTCCTTGGGAGTTCATCTAGATGGGCAAGATTACGAAGATATTGCAACAATTAACCCTGTAAAAGTATTTGAAGCCATGAGAAATGGGAGTGCTCCAAAAACATCCCAAGTTCCACCACATCGGTTTAAAGAGGTTTTTACTGAAATTGCAAAAGAAAAACAATCTGCTGTCTATATCTCCTTTTCATCACAATTGTCAGGAACCTATCAAACGGCAGTGATGATGAGTGAAGAAGTAAGAGAAGAGTATCCAGACCTTGACTTAACAATTGTGGACACAAAATGCGCTTCCCTTGGCCAGGGTCTTGTTGTAAAAGCTGCAGCTGAGCTTGCTAGCACGGGTGCTTCAAAGGATGAAGTTGTGAACCTTGCGAAATTTTACAGTACTCATATGGAGCATCTTTTCACAGTAGATGACCTTGAATATCTAGCACGTGGGGGAAGAATTAGTAAGGCTTCCGCTTTTGTTGGTGGACTCTTAAACATAAAACCACTCTTAAATGTAGAAGATGGAAAGCTTATACCGCTAGAAAAAATTCGTGGTAAAAAGAAAGTATATAAGCGAATTGTTGAGTTGATGGAAGAGCGCGGGGCAGATTTATCAAAGCAAACGATTGGTATTAGCCACGGAGATGTGGAAAATGAAGCGCTTGAGGTAAAGAAGTTATTTGAAGAAAAATTCGGATGTAACTCCTTCTTCATTAATGTAATTGGTGCTGCGATTGGTTCTCATGCTGGTCCAGGAACGATTTCAATTTTCTTCTTAAACGAATTGCCAAACAGCTAAATTTACATAGTTTGAAAAACGACTGGATATCCTAAATTTGAACGGATTGAAGGGAGTGTTATTTATGCCAAAAACAAGTGACAATGATAAAAAAGCAAAAGATAACAATGCATTACGCCATGAAAAGAATATGATGAGAGAAAAGAATCGTCAGGCGGGCAAACATCAATATTCAAAGAAAACAGATCATCTATAGAATGAAACGCATCGGTAACAGCCGATGCGTTTTTCTTTACTCCTCTTTTTTAAAGTATGTCCAGCCATCCTCTTGGTATACTTTTCCTTCTTTCATTAGCTTTCCAATTGCTCGTTTAAACGCTGCTTTACTCATGTCAAATCTGGCTGAAATATCTTCAGGAGAGCTTTTATCCCAATATGGCATAGCCCCACCACGGCTTTCCATGTACTGATAGATTTTCCCAGCATCATCACCCATTATTTCATGGCTTCGGCCCATTAGGGACACATTTACAGTGCCGTCTTCCTTTACGTCAATAATTCGCCCTTGCACCTTTTCTCCGACTCTTGGTTCCCTTGTTCTTTGAGACTCGTGGATAAAGCCGAGAAATCCTTCCTCCGAAATCATAAAAGAGCCAACCATTAATAATCGGTAAACAGTTCCAGTTATATTTTTGTTAAAATCTTTCCTTGTTGCTGGTTTTGAAATAGAACGAATGACATCTTCAGTTGCAAGCTTTCCAAAAAGTCTTCCGTTTTTATCTGTCCGTAATGAAATGTACAGCTGGTCACCTGGCTCTGGCCAGAGATCCCACACCTCATGCAAATCATCCTTTGAGACTAAAATATCCTTGCTAATCCCAATATCAACAAAGGCTCCCAAGTCACGTTTGACTTCAACCACACTGGCCCAATCATAGGAATCGATTTGAATAGTCGGTATTGTCATAGAGGCTGCCAGTCTTCCTTGATGATCTTGAAAAAGAAAAACAGTTACGTCCTCTTCCGGATCGAATCCTTCTATAATTTCATTTTCATGTAAAAGCACATCTTCTTCACCGTTTGTTAAAAAATAGCCAAATGGAGCATCTCTATCTACACGTAAAGTTACAACCGTGCCCGGTATTAATTCATTCATTTATTAAAGCCCTCTTTCTTATGTACTTAGCTAATCCGCTATTGCTATTGTCTTACATAGTATAGACGTTTACGACCATCATTTACTAGTATTGTTTTGGAAAAAGTTGTCCTAATTGCTAAGATTGACTATAATCAAGGGAAATAAACTATTTTTTTGGAGGTTGGCAATGGCAAAGGATAGCTCATTCGATATTGTGTCAAAGGTAGATTTGCCTGAAGTAACGAATGCAATTAGTATTGCAAAAAAAGAAATTCAAACTCGATATGATTTCAAAGGCAGTAAAAGTGACATCACACTTGATAAGGAAGAACTTGTTTTAGTATCTGATGACGAGTACAAACTGGAACAACTAAAGGATGTCCTAATTAGTAAAATGATTAAACGTGGGGTCGCAACCCGAAATATTGATTATGGAAAAATTGAAAATGCATCTGGTGGAACCGTACGTCAACGAGCGAAACTTATTCAAGGCATCGACAAGGAGAACGCGAAGAAGATTAACACCATTATTAAAAACAGCGGCTTAAAAGTAAAGAGTCAGGTTCAGGATGATCAAGTTCGAGTAACCGGAAAAAACAGAGATGACCTTCAACAGATTATCAACGCCATCCGTGAAGCCGATTTACCGATTGATGTGCAGTTTATTAACTACAGATAGTAAAAATGCAGCGGACTAATACCCGCTGCATTTTTTTATTCAAATATGTAATTTAACACATCTAATGCTTGATCAACCGTTTCGACAGTGACGTTGGCTTTATTTGATAATTCCTTTAATGGATGAATCAGTGATGGTGGTCTAACAATAATGGTTGGTTTATTCATCGTAATGGCCGCACTCGCATCCATCGCTGTATTCCATTGTTTGTACTTTTCCCCAAATAAAGCAATGACCACATCCGATTTTTGCATTAATACTTGTGTTCTGAAATTATTAATGGCTGATGCTGCATCGTCCTTGTAATAACTACCAGGTTGTTCTCCCAAAATTTGTTCTCCAATATCATCTGATTTATCATGGTCTGTTTGTGGTCCAACAAATGTTAACGGAAGATTTTTAAATTTCGCCTTATCCTTAATTTCCTCTCGCCAATTGTCATGAATTTGCCCAGCTAAATATACTGTCAGTTCCATGTTTTCTCCTCCTATTACCTTTTCATTATTTTATCATACATCAATGGCTATTTTACAAATTTATACATTATGATTTCATCTTCGTAATGTGTATCACTAAATTTAACAAACTTAACTTTTCGCCCTTCCTCTTGGAAGCCAAACTTTTTATAAAGATGGATTGCCCTTTCGTTATGTGAAAATACTTCTAGACATACCTTTTCAAGACCAGGCTCTTCTTGTGCCCAATCAAGCAAATAGCTCACTAATTTGCTACCAATTCCTTGATTACAGTATGTTTCTTGGATACTTACCCCAAAATAACCTAAATGAGACAGGCGTTTCCTTTTCGATGTCTTGAAATTTAAATTACCGACTATTTTCCCATCTTTTTCAGCTACTATGATTAAATTCCCTGGCTTTATATGATTCTCAATCCATTTTTCCTCGTCCTCAACACTTGTGTTAAATTCCTCAGGGGTTGTCAGCATGAATGTGGATTCATTAAGAACAATTTTTGTATGTTCAATTAACTGTAATGCATCCTCTTTTCTAGCAGGTCTAATATTAATTCCCATAAAAACCTCCAGCTCGAAATAGTATCTATTATCTATTTCCATAAAATTGATGGAAATCCTTTTTATTAGAGTGATTTCGGAAACATTGTGGTTTGAATCGTTCAAGCTTGAATATGCTTTGGATATGGATGAGTAGTAAAAAATCTAGTATATGGTCGGTCTTTTGGAATTCTCGGAAAAACGTATGGCTAAACACCTTTTGTGAGGAGAGTATGGATGGTTCCGGAAGAACCGATTTCATAAATACTTTTTATGAATGCACTTTTAGATGATTTTGCAAAAACCATTGGCATAAACACCTTTTATAAGTAGACCTTTGGATGGTTCTGGAATAACCCTTGGCATAAATACCTTTTATAAGTAGGCTTTTGGATGGTTCTGGAAAACCCTTGGCATAAACATCTTTTATAAGTAGGCTTTTGGATGGTTCTGGAAAATCCAATGGCATAAACACCTTTTATAAATAGACTTTTGGGTGGTTCTGGAAACCCCCTTCTCATAAACACCTTTTATAAGTAGGCTTTTGGATATTTCCAGAAATACTCAATGAATAAAAAAAGACCTCCCTTTGAGGAAAGTCTCCTGACTAAAACTTAGTAAAAACCAACATCTTGCAAAACAAGTACACCCACGATTGATACAATACGGCCTGTTAAAAGCACTATAAGAAGAGTTTTTAATTTTCTTGTATCTATCCAAACTATGCCTCCAGCCAAAATCGTAAACAGCAGTCCGAAAAAGAGAGCAGCATATGGATTTGTCGGGGTGATCCAATCATTTACACTCAGGAAATCCATTTACTCACCCCCTACTCTATGATTGTATTGCTGGTGTACTTAAGAAAACCGTAAGCCCCCCAACAATCGCTAAAACTACTCCTATAGGGCTATATGACGATAAGTAAATACCTAGCGGAAAAACAATTGCCCCAAGGACAAATAGTATCTTTGCGATTTTCATGTCCTCACCTCTTCTATCTCAAAACTGACTCCTTTACGCGATCTAACATCCATCGACTTCGAATACTTCTACCCCAGCCCCCTTTGTATTCTTTTAAGGACTGGATTCTCCAGTACATGGGTGGATGAAGCATGAATTGAAATTCTATAAACCTCCATAATAGGGAATCTCGTTCAATTGATGACTTTGCCATATCTTTCTCCTCTTCGAGAACCGTACTGTACGAAAGGGATTTAGTTATTGCTTCGTCTTGTTTCTTAGCTAAAGCGATTAAACTGTTTGACATTTGTTCACTTCCCCCATCTAGAAGCGATGCTCCAAGGTGGTCTGCACGGACTTCCATCCATTGCGAACAAAACGATTGGATGATAGGGAATAGAATCATTAAAAACCATATTAAAAGGAAAATCTGTGTACTGTATTCATCAATATTTTTAATGTATTTTTGTATAGCTAAAACCACAACAAGAACAATTAACAAATAACCTAGTCTCCAAAGCTGCCCCCACAAAACATCTCGCTTTTTGACGTGAATTGCTTCATGTGCGAGGATTCCTTCAATCGCTTCAATAGGTAACTTTAAAGTAGCAGTCGTTAGGGTAACCATCGATTTACCAATATTCATGCCTGTCGCAAGGCCATTATACTCGCTGCTTTCGGTTTCATATACACGAATGTTCGGAACTCCGGCCTTTTCAAAAATCCGTTGGGATATTTGGATTAGTTGTGGATTCTTAGTCTCCGTTGCATCCATTGCTACTTTTAAAACCTGATCAGAAATATAGAGATTAAAAAGCCAATAGGCTAAAAGTACAGTAACCATGATCCAAGGCGCAACTTCAAAATAATATAAAAGGAGAAGTAAACCTGTATAGGCTGATATCCCTTTTACTGTTGTTGCAAAATAAAGCTTTCCAATTAATCGTTTTACATTTTTTCGATGCCAAAATGGCAGAACGACTTGTGGCTCTTTCACACTTTCATCAACCTTGGTCATGTCCTCGAACGTTCTTTTCCATTTATCCGGTTCTAGGATCGTTAAATAAATTGTTTCTCCAGGCACAGATAGACGTAATACCTTCTGAAAGTTAGTTGTCCAGTCAGTATTGGAAGAAAACATTGTAAATAATGGATGAAGCTTTAACAAGTCTACATTCGTTTCTAGTTTCACTTCCTCCAAATCTTCTATCGGAATTTTTCGAGATTCAAAATGTGAGATGAGATACAATTGCTTTTCTTCTACGTCAAAAAATATTTTTACAGTAGCATAACTACCGATTCTTTTTATGACTTCTGTCAATGTACTGACCAGCCCGAAAACAATAATATATTTTAAAGGACTATATTCAGGACCAAAGATGTAAAACATGATACCACCAAACACAACCAACCCCGTCATCAACAAATCAGTTGCGATTCTCATAAAATTACGAGCTAATGTGATTTCTTCCACTTTAATCTGATGTAATTCTTTTTCAATTTCAATCCGTTTTTCATTTCCTGTAGTTAGAGAGATTGCAAGAAAATATCCACTTGAAATAAATGCAAGATAGATGAACCCATCCATAAAGGAAAATTTATAATAGACAAATCCTATTGAAAGGAGAGCTAAAAATATTTCACACGTCGTTCCTATTTTTTTATTTAATTTTCCGGAAACCAAACCAATGATTTGGATTCCGGCTCCTACTAAAATATACAGTACAATTAAATTCCAACTTGGTAGCAAAAGCCCCACCTACATTTCATTATTAGATACCATTTTTTCCGTCATTTCGAGAATATCTTCCATAACAAGATCAGGATTTTGAATGAGAATGGTATAACGCAGACCGTTCTCATCCCAGCTTAGTGCATTAATAAAATCATCATATTCTGCATTCTGGCCACGCACTTGCCATTTTCCAGGTTTAATTTCCGTTCCCGCATCTTCTGGGGTTGGAAAGATTGAAACTAATACAGAAGGGACGGCTTCATGTAAATAATAAACAGTAATTTCTGGGCGATTGATTACTCCTTGAAGGTTTACAACTTCAACATTATCAACAGTCAAGTCTTCTTCTGAGAAAACAAGGAATGGTTGAGCTAAAGCTGTCTGTGCATCTTCAAGTGACCCATAAGATGGTTCAAGTTGTGACTCAATTGGAGTAATTTTTACATTTTCAGGTATGTCTAAAGTGAAAGTATCCTCCTTAAAATTTGGTGAAAAATCGAGCACCTGATATTCAAACTCTGATTTTGTATCTCCCACGACAGATACAGATTTCACTACAAACCAAGTCTTTTGATCAATCCAGAGTTCAATTTCTCCGAATAAATTAGAATCTGTATTCGGAGTTGCCTTTATATGATATACATTAAAATCTAGTAATTTTTCTTCACCAACAATTTCATATTCATGTGTTTTTTTAATAGCATCTAGCATTGTCATGAGTTGTTCCTTGGGTGAGGCATCTAATAACGGCATACTCTCCTCTGTTAAATCGATACTTAATGCCGTTTCACTCCCCTTTTCATAGGAAATTATTTGTTTTCCGTTGTTTAACACATATGATTCAAGGTCATTCGTAAGACCTGTTGTAATGATTTTTCGTTTTCCATCCTCTGCAACGTATTCTTTAAAACTAGCATCTTCAGTGATCTCACCGTTTGTCTCAAGCTTTATAACACCTTCTCCATAAAAAGAATGCTTATCTTCCTTTGCTGATAAGACTTTTGTAACAATTTCTTCAGAAGACACAGCCATTTCCGCCTTACAACCAGATAAAATCCCCATTATTAAAATTGCAAGTAGCATGAATTGATTTTTCTTCATATTAATCCCTTCTTTCCTTTATCCAGCAAGCCAGTAATGTTCCGTTTTTTTTCGCTGACCAGATTCCAATTTTTCCATTTTGTTGCTCCATCAACATTTTTGCAATACTAAGTCCTAACCCAGAACTTCCACCATAATTTCTAGCATCCTCTGCCTGGTAAAAGGGTTGGAATACTTTATCCAATTGTTCTTTCGGTATTCCTTTTCCCTCGTTTTGTATTAAAATGACGGTACCAGCTTTTCTCCATTTCTCAAGTTCTACCTGAAATTCTTTGAATACCCAATCCGGTAGTTTGGTGTCACTTGATATAGCAGCAAGCCAAATTTGTTTCCCTATTTCAGTATGTCGAATGGCATTCCCCATAATATTATCTACAACCCTCACCATTTGTTTCGGGTCAACCTCATAGGATTTTTTTACAGATTGATATACTTGTAGTGAAACGTCTTTTCGAATACAAGGTTCATCATATCCTGATAACAACATCTCAAAGTATTCTTCCCCTTCAACTTCAACAAGCTCAGTCCGTTGTTTAGAGGATTGTAATGCCGTATACATTGTTAAGTCATCGAGCATCCGTTTCATGTACTCAAGTTTCTGAAATAAGATTTCCTTATATTCTGCCCTTTCATGCTCGGTTAGTGTTCTATCATTTTGTAGGACTTCAGTATAAGCTCGTATTACTGTCAATGGTGTTTTTAAGTCATGGGATAATGACGCCACAATAAATTCTTTTTCCTTTTGTTGAACAGCTAATGCCTCTTGTGTTTGTTCAATCTGTGCTTTCATTTTCCAAAAATGTTTGATTAAATCCCCTATTTCATCATTAGATTCACGAATTTGAATAGAAGGACTTTCCCCATTTGCAAAAGCTGTCATTTGAGCTTGCAACTGACTTAATGGTCGATTCAATTTTCGATTTAATAAAATCACAACGACCGTATAAAGTAAGATGAAAAAAATACTAAAAAGCACACCTAAATAGAGATAGCGATTTGTTACCCCTGCTATCCATTCGTCTCTAGCAATGGATATTTCAAAAATTCCAACAACGTTTCCATCATTACTAACAGGTTTTTTCAACGAATAAGTACGAGCATTCTTTTGGAGATCATTTAAATTCCTATATGCCTGTTCCATGTTTATCGCAGGAAATCCATATGAACCTGGTTCAGGTAAACTAGAAAACAAAACGACTCCATCAGAACGATATAATGTAATTTTGATAGATTCATTTGTTAATGCTTGAACAGAATCATACATTTCTTTTGACTTTAGTGTGTATATATTTGGATCCAAGAGCTTTGGCTCAATTTCCTCCATTTTATTTGTCACCTCGACGTACTCCACGAGAGCTTGCTTATCATCAAGGTTACTTATACTTATATAAAGAAAATAAAGTGCGCCAACTGGAAGTAGCATTACAATAAAATAGCTAATCATTAACCATTGTTTAATTCTCATACAAGTTGTTCTCCTATGAAACGATAGCCAACGCCCCAGACCGTTTGGATAAACTTAGCAGATCGTGTACCATCCATTAATTTCGATCGTAAACTTTTAATGTGAACTGTGACTGTGTTATTTCCGTCGACATCCTCCTGTTGCCAAATATGCTCATAAATTTCTGTCTTCGAAAAAGTTTGTAATGGATTTTTTGCTAGGAGAAACAACAATTCTTTCTCTTTGGAACTCATTTGAACTATACTTCCATCCAGGTATACTAGATCATTTGTAAAATCAATGGTCAGCCCATTTAAATAAGTTATACGATTTTCAAAAAATGTCTTATTGTTGTATCTTCTGTATCTTCTTAAATGGGAGCTAATTCTCGCACTCAATTCCTCAAGACTGAATGGCTTTGTGACATAATCATCAGCCCCAATATTTAAGCCTTTTATTTTGCTCTCATCCTCATTTCGTGCACTCAAAATGAGTAATGGAATTTCACTTTCCAATCGAATGGTCTTACATAATGTATACCCATCCATTTCAGGTAACATTAAATCAATTAAGGCAAGGTCAAATTGATCCGCTTTAAAATCCTCCCACCCTTCTTTTCCAGTCGATGCCCATGTTACGGTATAGCCTTCTTTCCGTAAATGATCACAAACAATACGGGCGATTTCCTTATCATCTTCAACAAGTAGAATCTTTTCAGGTTTTTCCATGGATAACCCCTCTTTCTATCTATTTTCATTATAAAGGATGTTCCTGAGAGTAATTGGATTTTTTATAAATGCTTTATATTTATCCTGAATGTATATTAATGGCCCTTTTATAAAAAAGTAAGTAAGGTGCAGTTACTACATAAAAGAGGTGTTTATTTTGTCTAATAGTCAAGGGAAGAATATTTTGCCTCCACAGCATCAAAATCAGCAGCCTGGAACAGAAACAGAAATGGTACCAAGACCTGTATCTGAGGATCATTCTTATCAAGGAAGCAATAAGTTAGCAAATAAGGTTGCCATTATTACAGGTGGGGATAGTGGAATAGGAAAGGCAGTTGCGATTCATTATGCAAAGGAAGGCGCAAATGTTGTCATCGTTTATTTAGATGAGCATGAGGATGCTAAGGAAACAAAGCGCCAGGTAGAAGAAGAAGGACAAAAATGCTTACTTTTATCTGGGGATATTGGGAATGAAGAGTTCTGTAAAGAAATAGTAAAGAAAACAATTGATACATTTGGACAACTAGATATTTTGGTCAATAATGCAGCTGAACAGCATCCTCAAAAGAGTATTTCTGCTATCACAGCTGAGCAGCTTGAAAAAACATTCCGAACCAATATCTTTTCTTATTTTTATTTAACGAAGGCCGCTCTTCCCCACTTAAAACAGGGTAGTTCAATCATTAATACAGCATCTGTCACAGCTTATAAGGGGAATGAACAACTTGTTGATTACTCTGCAACAAAAGGAGCCGTTGTCTCTTTTACAAGGTCACTTTCGATGCAATTGATCGGTAAGGGAATTCGTGTCAACGGAGTAGCACCAGGACCGATTTGGACGCCACTTATTCCATCTACCTTTACAAGTGATCAAGTGGCGAAATTTGGTTCGACAACACCTATGAAACGCCCTGGACAGCCCGAGGAAGTCGCACCCTGCTATATCTTCCTGGCAAGTGACGATTCTTCTTATATGTCTGGACAAATCCTTCACGTTAACGGTGGAGAAATTGTAAACGGATAGAACTACGTAAGGCACGTACCTTAGGCACAAGCATAAGTCATACGCGACATGGTGTATTTTACCTTTAGAAGCGATAAACTTATACTCGAGCCGATGGTGCTTTGAGCAGGACAAAAAAAGCATCATCCGCAGATTGGATGATGCTTTCCTTATTATTCAGGTTTTCGGCGACCGTGCCTTTTTTTATTTAAATAAATGAATCCAATCATTAACACTGGTACGATAAATACAGCAATAAATAAAGTATAATTAATTTTCGTTGTGTCCCTAACTACGAATACTTCTGAGATATCACGATTTACAACTACATGAAATTCATCATCTGTAGGACGGATAAGATCCTCCGTAATCAGTCCGGTTAATTCCTTGTTTTGTCCAACTTGATCGGTTGTTAGACTAAAGCTTTGAGTTTTCGTTGTGTTATTAATCGCCACAAACGCTATTTGCCCCTCAAACTCTCTTTTAAAAACTAATAAACCAGCATCATTTTTAACTAATTCAATGGATCCCTTTGTTAATGCTGGTACTCCTGAACGGACCTTAGATAGCAAAGTGATATATTCCACAAGCTCTTGGTCTGTTCGAAAATCCATTAATCCAAGATTGTCTGGTGGCTCACTCCCATTTAATGCGATTTCCGTACCATAAAATACAATAGGAATTCCAGGTGTCGTATACAAATACGTTAATGCTGACTTTAAGCGTGGCGCTGGGTGCTCATTCGCTTCTGTTGCCAAATAAGTAAATCGAACTGTATTCGTGTTATCCATGAAATTAATTAAGGAATTTGTATTTTCAAATTCTTGATTCTGCTCCCAGATTGAATCTACATTGTTAAAAGGTTGATCCGGAACACTAAAACTCGTGATTCCTTCATAAGGTATCGGATTGAAAACTGAATCAAGACCTGCTGCTTTGAACTTGCTTAGATCATCTAGTCCAGCAGGTTCACCAATTAAAATCAGATTTTCTTTTTGGGATGTAAGCTCCGATGTGAATGTAGATATATAATTTGGTGATATGCCTTCTACGAGGTCTATTTTATAACCGTCAATATCTGTTTCTTGAACCCAGCCTAATGCTGTATTTACTAATTCACTATCAAATGGACCTTTGTTTGAACTGATTCCAAGGTCTAGAATAATTTTCATATCCTTTTCATGTGCTTCTTTTACAAGTTGTTTTAAGTCATCTTTCGTACCAAAGTGCCTATTGATTTCTTGTCTGTCAGTTACATGATACGGATAAAATGTATTCGAATCATTTTCAAAAATAGGAGATAATAATATTGAGGTAAACCCCATATCCTTTATGTAATCGAGTTGACCGATAATCCCCTGAATGTCTCCTCCATGGTATGCGAGTGGATTTGAACGATCCACATCAGAATCATTCGTGCTGTCACCATTATTAAAACGATCGACCACTATATAATAAATGCTTTCTTCATCAATCGAACGGTCATCAGCTGCCATAACAGGCATAGCTAACATTAGTAACAATGGTAGTAGAAACGCTACTATGTATAACTTTTTCTTCATCCATTTAACTCCTATCATATTAGTAATTATCATACTTAAAAGTAACCTTTTCCCCTCTAAAAATCAAATATAACAACGGTTTGTTCAAATTTTGTACAAATTTAATATATAAAAAATTCGTGATTTTTCCTAAAAAATTTCGTATCTTTCCCTCCTTAAACTGTGATAAACTAATATAGTTTTACACCTATGAAACAAAGGGAGTGGACTGCTTGGAAGCTTCTATCAGTACGAAAAAATTAACACTGTTTGCATTGACATGGCCAATTTTTATTGAATTACTTCTACATATGTTAATGGGTAATGCAGATACATTGATGCTAAGTATGTATTCCGATAATTCTGTTGCAGCGGTTGGGGTTGCAAATCAAATCTTATCATTAATTATTGTCATGTTTGGATTTATCGCAACCGGTACTGCTGTATTAGTGGCTCAACATTTTGGTGCGAATAATCAAAAAAGTGCAGCGGAAGTTTCCGTTGTCTCAATTATTGCGAATCTGGTATTCGGTCTTATTCTAAGTTTTATCGTTTTTATTTGGAGCAAGAAGCTTTTGCTATTAATGGATTTGCCTGTTGAGTTATTAGATGAAGCAGATAGCTATCTAAGTATTGTAGGTATATTCTCCTTTCTCCAAGCACTAATAATGACGATTGGGGCTGTCATACGAAGCTATGGTTTTACACGGGACACAATGTACGTAACGATTGGGATGAATATCCTAAATGTGATTGGTAACTATATATTTATCTTTGGTCCTTTTGGATTGCCAGTGCTCGGAGTTGAAGGGGTTGCCATTTCTACTTCTGTCAGTAGATTAATCGGCTTATTTGTTATCACCTTTCTCCTAATCAAACGAGTAGATCATGGCCTTCCATTCAAAGAGGTATTCACTTTACCAAAACAGCATATCCAGAACCTACTTAAAATAGGGATACCTTCTGCCGGTGAACAACTCTCTTATAATTCCTCCCAGATGTTTATCACCTATTTTATTACGATTATGGGGACACAAGCGCTGACTACGAAGGTATACGCACAGAATTTAATGATGTTCATTTTTTTATTTAGTATTGCTATTAGTCAAGGAACACAGATTTTAGTTGGACAAATGATCGGAGCCCGTCAGATAAACGATGCATATCAAAGGGCATTAAAAAGTCTAAAGCTCGCAATCTTAATCTCAGCCGCAATGGCTATTGTTTTTTCAATCTTCAAAGAACCGCTGCTCTCTATCTTTACAAATAACCAGGACATAATAAAAACCGGTGGTATCCTCATTCTTTTAACCATTATTCTTGAACCCGGCCGAGCCTTTAACCTTGTCCTAATTAATGCATTAAGGGCGGCTGGAGATGTCAAATTACCGGTTTATATGGGGATTCTTTCGATGTGGGGAATTTGTGTACCAATTGCCTATGTGCTTGGCGTTCATTTTGAATTAGGGTTAATTGGTGTTTGGATTTCCTTTATTGTGGATGAATGGCTTCGTGGTATCATAATGCTGTGGAGATGGCGTTCGCGGGCGTGGGAAAGGAAATCATTTGTTACACCTGTTGAGAATGCAAACATAACAGCCTGAATGAATCAGGCTGTTTTTTTTATGTAGAAAATATCCAAAGCATAAGTAAAATCCTTGGTTATAAATTTCCTTTTTTTTGTCTAAAAAGAGGATAACAACAGTTAATATAGATTACACATGATGGATGGAGGATTTGCATTGGATTTACAACAACGTCTCGGCAGCATAAATGAACAAAAACGCTCTTTTATTATGGGAACGACTGAATGTATAAATGACCAGTGGATCTTCTTTGATGCTGAAACAGATGAAGCATCTATGCTTGAAGAAATGATTGGAAAGGAAGTAGAAGTTTTCACTTTGAACAAATGGGAAAAAGGCATTTTTGTGGAGGACGGCCTTATTCAAATGAATGATTATTTTTATAAGCTTGATAATGGGGACTGCCTTCGTTTTCGTAAAAAATTATCACTTGCCTATAAAGAACTTTTAGAGAATTTCTCAGAAGATCAATTTTTACGATTTACTTCTACCTTAAATAAACTTTCCTTTTCATTATATGATTGCATCCATTGTCATAATCAATTGATGTACCAACAAGACAATGGTGAAAATGAGGGTGTTAATTTTATTATGTTTGACAATACAGAAATGCTCCTATCTGTTCACCATCACTTTTCACGAGGAAAATTAAAGAAGGATCGATTTGAATTTACGTTGGCAAATGGAAAGAGAGCGGTTCTTTCAACATTATACAAATAAGAAAAAGCTCTAAGCGCACTCAGTTTTAGCTGACAAGCATAAGGCAAGTGCTGACAGAAGGGTCATGTTACCTTCCTATACGATTGACTTAGACCTGCGAGCCGATTGCGCCTGGAGCTGGATATGATAATAAAGGGGCTGTTCATCCGTGAACAACCCTTTTTATTTTTACAATGCCTTAAGTATAGCTAACCCATTCTCAAATTCTTCACTTTTCATTGGTTTGTCAATATAAAATCCTTGTGCATAATGGCACTCCAGTTCTTTTAGTAATTCAATCTGTTCATCGGTTTCAACACCTTCAGCCACTACCTTCACAGATAAACCATGTCCCATTGTGATAATCGCCTTAACGATCGCAATATCAGAGGTATTGACCTTCAGATTATTAATAAAGGTCCGATCAATTTTCAATGTATTAATAGGTAAATCCTTCAAATAACTTAAAGATGAATAACCCGTTCCAAAATCATCTATTGACACCTTAACGCCGAGCTTTTGCAGTTCTTTCATCACGTATACACTGTGGGTGATATTTCGAAGCATCACACCTTCTGTGAGTTCAAGTGTTAAAAATTGCGGTGGTAGACCTGTTTCTAATAGTGCCTCCTTTACCTCATCGATAAAGCTAATTTGTTGAAATTGATTAGCAGATACATTAACGGCAATCGTTAAATAATCATACCCCATATCATGCCATTTTTTATTCTCTCGACACGCTTTTGTTAAAACCCATTTGCCGATATCATGTATCAAACCTGTTTCTTCAGCTAACGGAATGAATTCCCCTGGTGAAACTAGTCCAAGCTTTGGATGTTCCCATCTTAAGAGTGCTTCACTTCCGTAGACACTTCCTGAAGCTAAATCTATTAGGGGCTGGTAGCATAAATGAAATTCTTTTTTTTCAAGGGCTCTGCGCAAATAACCTTCAAGCTCAAGCTTATACAAAACCTGCTGATTCATATCGGCACGGTAGAATTTCATTTTGTTCCCCCCCTGCTGCTTTGCAAGGTTCATCGCAGTATCAGCATGCTTAAAGAGCAATTCAGTTGTTATACCATCATTAGGATAAAAACTAACTCCAATACTTCCCGTTAAAAAGAACTCACGTGCTTCAAACATAATTGGTTTGGCGATATCATGTAAAAGACTTTGTCCAAGGTCAACAATCTTTTCAACCTCAACATCATTGGTTAATAAGATTGTAAATTTATCACCGCTAAATCTTGCAAGATGGCTCTTATTGGGTAGTAACGCTTTAATCCGATTTGCAAGTTCTTTTAATATAATATCCCCTGCATAATGTCCCACTGTATCATTAATAATTTTAAAACGGTCTAAATCTATAAATAACACAGCAAATTTATTTTGTTTCTTTTTCTGCTTAAACCTTTTCACAAATTCCTCTACTTGATTCGTAAAATGCTGACGATTCGGCAAGCCAGTGTCAGCATCATAAAAAGCTAAACGCGTAATCTTTTCCTCAGCCTTTTTCTCGTAAAAAGTCTCGATTTTTTTATATTTTTCGGTAGTAAGTTGGTGTTGCTCTATTAGTTCAATGATATCTATCAATTGTTTATATACAAAGCTATTTGTTCTCATTACGAGATTCACCACTCTTTTTCCCTCAAGAAGTATGTATATCTATTCATAAAGATAGCACAGATTTTGTCGAAAGACATAGAAAAAAAAGAAAAAGCTACCGCAAATGGTAGCTTTTTCACAAATTTTTTAGAAACTCCACATACCGAGTGGAAGTTTTGCTCCTAACGCAATTGTTAAGATTAGCACAATAATAAATAACACCCAAAAAAGTCCAGTTGATTTTGCCTTGCTAGAACGTGCTAAAATCATTTCCATAAATCCAATCGTTAATACTCCAAGTATTGCTTTACCTATGTATTCACCATCAATCTTGGATACGCTAAATAAAAGAAGTAAACCGGTTGCTAAAATGAAAAGATAAAATAAACGCAAAGTCATTTTAACGATTTTTTGAGACTTTTCTTTTCCAGCCTTATTAAGAACTGTTGCTGCAATTACAAAAAGAATAATAGCAACTACCCAAGAGGTAACATGTGCATGAGTCATGTACTACTCCTCCTTTTTCTTTTTTATTCCAAAGAATATCATAGCATGTTTATCGGGAATTTCAAAAGGTTACATCGAGTCTTTTTCACTATGTACATAGTAAATATGACTTTTCTGTGACAAGATATTCCTTACAATTATGCCTCAATTTTATTTCGCAATGTACCAAGGCCATCAATTGTAATTTCAATGACGTCTCCACCTTTTAAGAAACGTGGAGGTTTAAAGCCTTTACCGACCCCTGATGGTGTTCCTGTTGCTATAATATCTCCAGCCTCCAGCGTCATACCTTGTGAAATGACTGAAATAATCGTTTCAATCGGGAAAATCAATTGACTAGTATTACCTGACTGACGAACCTCCCCATTTACCTCCGTTTTAACGGACAGATTACTTGGATCTGGAATCAATGATTTATGAACTAATACCGGACCCATCGGACATGTCGTATCTAAGCTTTTTCCAAGAAAAAATTGTTTATGTCTTGATTGAATATCACGGGCTGTTATATCGTTTAAGATTGTATATCCAAAAACATAGTCAAAAGCTTCACTTTCTTTAATGCCTCGACCAGTTTTGCCAATTACGACAGCTAACTCGCCTTCGTAATCTAACTGTTCAGTGATATGTTTATGATTTAGTACAGTTTCTTCTGGACCAACTACTGTTGTTGGTGTTTTTGTGAACATTACAACATGCTCAGGGATATCCTTTTCACTTCCCATTTCAATGACGTGTTCTGCATAATTTTTACCGACACAGAAGATATTTTTGCTCGGTCTTGGAATTGGAGCCCTTAATGTAATTTCTTCAATGGAATAAGAAAAATCTGTATCAGGATTTTCGCGTACCCACAAATTGATTTCCCGAATTCTCTCAAGACACTCTTCCCCTTGAGCAATCACTTCAATCATTGTTTCTGGAATGGTTGTTGTGCCATTCATTTTCATTTCAGCAATTTTTACATCTATTACTTGATTAAGCTGCTCGTTTACAATTCCAATAAATTGTCTTTCATTCTTTTCAGCTGTTACAAACCTCATTTTTAATCACCTCTAATTTAGTCATATACTTAATTCTATTTTAGATGTTGAAATTCCTCTTTCTATACTTTTTGTAGAATTTTGTATGTTTTTGTAACATTATTAGAGGTTTTAGCGAACTTGTTTTAATCCCTGTAAAGGCAGGTATAATAATGGTACAAAGCTTGTATGTACTACTTTAGTATAAGTATGCATGATTATTATGTACTAAAAAAAAATGGAGAAATGAAAATGTTCATGTTGAAGATTGCAATTGAATTGAAACGCCGAAAGATGACAACTTTAGCAGATCGGCACGGCTTTACTGCTTGGGAGACGGTAAAGTGTAGTCAAGAGTTAGATCAATTATTGAATATTTATCAAAAGACAAAACAAAAGAAATTAAAAATGGTCAACTAAAAAGACTATTCGCATTAGCGAATAGTCTTTTTTCTTATTTCAACCTTATTAGCATATGTTAATGTTCTCCAAACCCATTCAAATGGACCGAATCTGAATTTTCTCAACCATAAATAACTTAGGATGATTTGAACAATGTAAATACCAATAGTCAAAAGGAAGCCTGTATATGGCTGTAACTTACCATATAATCCAAAACCATAACCATAAAACAATAATGTACAGACTATGGATTGGAAGAGATAATTACTCAGCGAAAGCTTTCCAACAAGAGCTAGTGGAGATAGCAGCTTTTTCCAAACGGGTAATCTCATTAACAGGACTATCGACGTTGCATATAATAAGGCTGTACTCGGGCCACCGATTGTGTCCTGTAAATAATCAGTTGCAGGATTTTTAGCAGTGTAATAGGGTAGTAGTTTCATAGGAACCCCAATTACCAGCGAGATCAACCAAAGAATCTTAACCTTCTTAATATCTTCATCTCGACCTTCAAACCATTTTTTCTTAGCGATAAAGGCACCCAGGAGGAACATTGGTAGCAATGTAATGACCATTACAAATATGCTTGCAACGTTATTAACAAAATACCAGTCTTGAAATCTCTGACTCGTGATCTCCCAAAAACCGCCGTTTGCATAAATTTCTGCCGATTTTAAAGCAAGCTGTTCATTGTACATAACATCATTTAAACCCGGTTCAAACAACACCGCTACAAACATAAGTCCACCGAGAACAACATTTGGAACAAAGATAAGGACTAATGCCCAAATAAGCAAAGTAATCGGCTTTGCCTTATGAAATAATAGTAGAATCGCACCAATTAGAGCATACGTAATTAAAATATCACCGTGCCAAACAAAGAACGCATGTAAACATCCAAAAAGTAATAGCACAGTTAATCTTCTTGAAATCAACGGATAAAATGAATAACCTTTAGCAACTGCTCTTTCCTTAAACAGAATAAAACCAAAGCCAAAAAGAAATGAAAATAATGTATAAAAACTTGCTTGTGCAAAAATATCGATGATACTATTTGTCCACTTATTGAGATCCCCAGTCCACCATGTCTCTGGATTTAAATAGAGAATGGGGGAAAAAAACGATGGCATATTGACAAAAAATATCCCTAATATTGCTAACCCTCTTATAACATCAATTGAGTGAATCCGCTCTGCTCCTAATACGGGACTTAATCGTTCATTACTCATTCTCACAACTCCTTACCACGTTTACATATATACGATTATAAGAGAACTCAATTGGAAACACTAGGAAAATTTCCTACTATTGGTTCAAACCTTCGGAGGAGCCATGGTAAAAATCACATCTTCTGGGCAGTTCTCATAGAATAAAAAAAACTGTTTATATTCGTATCAATGATATCACTATTCGTAATTCTTCAAATTCGTTTTGTAAAAGGGTGTTTTTGTATGCCAGCAATCGTAGGAGCCGTAAAAGTAAATAGTGTTGGAAATAGCAGTGTTTTCAATATTGGTGATGTCTTTCAAATCTCCCCTACCAGCACAGCCAAGACTTTTGCAGGTGCTGGCTCATTTAATACAGGGGATGGTCTTCGTGTCTATAATAATCAGAGTGTTACGAACACTTACGATACAGATAATATTGACAATGTCATTGTTGGTAATGCCTAAGGAGGGATGAGGACATGAATTTTTATATTAACCAAAGTATTTGTATTCATTCTTTACGTGTAGAGAGCGTTAGTAATTCATCCGTTTTACAAATTGGAAGTGCTGGGCTAATCAAGCCTTCGTCTAATCTTTATAATACAGGGCAATTTACGGAGCCTGCTCCAGAAATCGGATCTCAAACTTCAACTTCAGAGCCAGCTGTTCCACTTGTCGGACCAACTTCTTCATAGGCATTCACCCATGGTAATGTTCATGCATATTATAGACTATCATTGTTTAACTTTATTATTTAGAAGTCAACTACTTCCGATAATAAAGCAAAAGCCTCCGGAGGATGCCACGATTTTTCAAAGGAAATTTTTCGAGCAGTAAAATTAAAGACTAATAACGCCACCTCCTGTGGCAACGTCTTTATGACCCACTTCCTGTGGGCATAAAAATCGGGCGCAAATACACCAAGGCGTATTTGATAGAAAGGGTGAATGCCGTTGTACACGTATCCTTATGACATTAACTCTTATATTCGGAGCCTTCATTACTATATCCAACAACAGAATCAACGAATCGCACAACTAGAAGAGACACTGCAGCTCATCCAGGGAGATCTTAAAGAAATCAAGAATAGGCCAACAACTCAGATAGAAAAAATTGAATATAAATTTGATCAACTTAAGGTTGAAACGTTGGAAGGTACATTAAATATCGGATTAAACCCTATGAACGGAGAACAAATAGAAGATTTTGCAGTTTCACAGAGTAAGATGAATATACCTGACGTCCGACATACCCATAAAGATTTCATTAATGAAATAGAAGATGAAATTGATGAATACTTAAATAATGATTGCTCGGTTTATATTCAAAGTAAGTTAAACCAACAAAGGACTTCAATCCCCAACGAGCATGTCCAGTTTGTTGTGGAAGATATTCGAAAGCAGATCAATGAACGGATTATTTATTATTTAGAACAAAAGCAAACTGAACTCCAAGATCCTACGAGGATACATGAGGTATATACAGCCATTGTTGAAAGAATAAAATTGGATATTCAAAACTCAATCACAGCTTATCTGAATAATCTTCCAGATAATTTGAAAGAAGGTCACGATACATGAACTTTACTGTTGTAAATAAAGAAATCCATGTTGGGAATATTGAAATCGTTGGAGTCTCCACTTCTTCTGTTTTTATTATCGGGGACGCTAAAACAATATCAATGGCATCTGCGTTTGATACTCCACCGGAATCACTGATTATTGGACCATACGTTCCATTAGCACCACAAGGTTGATGTCTATGCAACGAATATCCGTTGTTGACCTTATTTATGTCAATTCTGTATCTTTTAGTAGTATTTTAGAAATTGGAGACTCAAAAAAAATCACCCCTGTTTCTCAGGCACTTGCGGTACAAAGAGAGGTTCCACTTTTTTTTACAAATGAAGGGGATTTTTCACAATATCCTATTTTTTCAATGGAACTTCCGAAAGTAAAAGTGACTGAATCCGTTAATATGGAGATATTTAATCAGAACCCAGTTATTAAGGTAAATTCCATAAAGGTAACTGGAGTTTCGTCGGCTGCCGTAATGCAAATAGGTTCAACGGAAACGATTCACACTGAATCAAAGGTAAAGCATATTCGAAAGCTCCTTGATGACAAATCAAAGAAGAACAGGTAACGAAATACCCAGTTTTTCATAAAGTAATAGTATGATAAATTAAATTGTAAAAATAGGCTTCAATAGGAGGACAAAAAGGACCAAGAAGATCAAGGCGGTGCAGTTTTGAGTACCGGAGCGAGGCAACTGCTTGAGTTAACTCCCTTGCAGCCTTGCGCTGAGGAATTGACTTCGTGAATAAACTAGTAGACGCAAGTGCATAATCTGGTTATTCACCATGTACTCGGAGCAACTTACGCAGAAATTCGATGTGTCATTTTTATCCGACTTTTGAGCTTCCTCTAAAAGGATGACGCGATATGCCCTCAATAGTAGGACCAATCAAAATCAATAGTGTTGGTGGCGGAGTTGTGAATTTCGGGGACTCCTTCTATGTTTCACCAAAGAGCACAGGTAAGACATATTCAGGCTCAGGCTCGTTTAATACTGGTGACTTTATCTGTACAAATAATGGTTTGAATGCTACCAATACAAACGATGAAGATTTTGCAGACCAACTTATTAAAAAGAATGCATAGAAAAAAGGCCATTACTGGCCTTTTTCCTATTTCTATAAAGTTTCTAATTTTACAAGCGTTCCTCTGCCAGAAGGCTCAGCAGGTTCAACAATTAGACGTTTTGGCAGCCTTGCCCTTAATTCCTGAACGTGGCTAATGACGCCTACCGCTAATTGTTTTGAGTGAAGTTTTTCAAGTGCGGATACAACAGTATCCAGTAAATCTGCATCCAGTGTTCCGAAGCCTTCGTCTAGGAAGAAGAATTGTAATGGATATTCTCCCCTTAGTTGGATTTGAGCAGATAATGATAGTGCCAGCGCCAATGATGTTAAGAATGTTTCCCCTCCGGAAAGTGTTGTCACAGGTCGTCTAACACCGCCATTTGCATCATCCCTCATAATAAATCCACCCTGTGAATCCACTTCAACAGCATAACGCTGCCTTGTTAAAATACCGAGTCGATCTGTAGCATCATGACTTACTTGGACTAATTGTTCTTCGGCAATATATTCTACGAAGCTATTCCCTTTAAATACGGATTGTAGCTTATTATATTGCTCTACTAGTTTATCTAATTCAATTCGTCTATCTTCAAGCTCGTTGAAACGCTCATGTTTATCTAAAAGAACTTGGAGAGCCTTTAATGCAGCTCCCTTTGTTTCTACTGCTTGATTTAGCATCTCTCTCATTTCGGTACGTATTATTTGGATTTCTTCCCATTTTTCTTTTGTTAGTTCTTCACCATTAAGTAAATCATTTACTTTTTGCAAATCAGTTTGGATTTGCTTGAAACGATCCCAGAACATGTCAATTTGTTTTTGCAGTTCTGATTGCACATGTTTGGAAAGAAGCGATTCCTTCACATCAGATATTGAATTAAAGCTTGTAGTCTCAAGCACATCATTCCATTTTGCTGTTGCTTTTTCACTTCGAAACTTACCATCTTGTACAGCCTGCAAGGCTGCATGGGTTTCGTTTTCGAGTTTCTGACATTGTGATTGGACCATCTGCCAAGATTCATACGCGATACTCTCAGTTTCTTCAAGCTTTTCTACCATTTGCTCGGTTTCAGCCACTAGCTGCTTGATGTTGTTTTCTCCAACTTCTTTTGAGAGCTTTTCATTTGCTTCTGTTAATGCCTCAAGTTTACCCTTTAAGGTTGATTTGATTTCAACAATATGCCGTTCAATGGTATTACAGTCATCCTGATATTTCTTCTTTTCTTGTTCTTTTCGTTCTAATAAATTTGTTGCACTTTCGATTTCAACAGAAAGACTTTGTGCCAACTTATCATTTTTCGATATTACTCCAAGCTTCGCTTCAACTGTTTCGAACTCAAGCTGAGGAAAAGTTTGCTTCCAATTCATGAACTGTTCTTTCACTTTTTGTTGTAAACTTGCAACGCGCACTTCCAGTTCATTATAGGACTTCGCGTTAATTGATATTGTCTGTTCTAGCTGACTTACTTTTTGCATGACCGCTCGGATTTCTTGGATCACTTTTCTTCCTGCTTCTTGAATCTTTAAGTAATCCTGATGTAATGATTTTTGTTCGACAATTAGAAATTGAAATTTTTCGGTTAAATCACCCAATTCCTGATCATTTACCGCTGTATTAGATTTTGGAGGGATAGTCATTTCACCTGGATATTCTTGTACAAGCCCCCCAGAAATTTGTTCAAGTTTAATCTTTAATGTAGAAAACTCTTGTTTCACACTACGTGCTAATGCTATCTCATTTGTCAATTTTTCAATTTGTGTTTCTAAGGAATCTCCATAATCCTCATGAACAACTGGATTTGGATGATGGGTAGATCCGCAAACTGGACATGGTTGCCCAGATTGAAGCTGGTTAGCAAGCCTGATGGCAAGATTATTTCTACGGCTATCCTCTAATTCTTGCTTGAGCCTAGATAATTTTACTTCCGCAAATCCGATAACCTTCTCGCATTCTCTATCCCGTTCACAAACCGTTTCATATGTTGATGCATTTTTTATAAAGATGGTTTCCATTTTGTGTTTAGCTTGGGCAAGTGACTCATATTGAGAATGTAGCTTTTCTTTCGTTTGCTCGAGCTGTACGCAATTCTTTTCCAATTCCGTCTGTTGGTCCTTAAGGCTTTCAGTGGAGAACATAATGGATTGTTTTATTTGATTCGCTTTTTGAAGCTCCTCACGAACATCTGCTGAAACAGTTAATTGAGACAGCTTTTCTCTCCGTTCTTTTTGCATTTCTGAGTCTGATGTAATGGATGCTGCGATCGCTTCAATCTGATTTTGCTTTTCACGTACAAGTGATTGTAGGTTGTTCACTTGTTGTTGTAGTTCATTTACTTCCTTTTCTAGACTGATTGCTCTTTCCTGAACAATGATAGCATCTGAAAGTCTTTGTTTCTTGGTTAGATAATACGGTAGCTTTTCAGTCTTTTCCTGACGTGCCTGATGATACTCATTGGTCTTGATTTCATTTTCCTCTTTTTTTGCCGTTAAC
Organism: Ferdinandcohnia sp. GQ5; assembly: GCF_059759275.1. Lineage (NCBI taxonomy): Bacteria > Bacillati > Bacillota > Bacilli > Caryophanales > Bacillaceae > Ferdinandcohnia > Ferdinandcohnia sp. GQ5. The sequence goes on along the minus strand of NZ_JCAXEW010000009.1, from coordinate 174,245 downwards.
TGGCTTTGTAGGGATTGATAACGAACAGTTGCTTTTTCTAAAGCATCCTTCGCCGTTTCGTATTCTTCGAGATATGGCAGGATAAGAGCAGCTGTTTCTGCATTCTTCCGTTTTTCTTCAAGCTGAAGAATTTGCGGTTTCTCTTGATCCATTTCAACTAATTTTTGTGATAGAGCGCTCTTTTCCAGCTGCCATTGCCAAATATTTTTACTTTTTTCAAAATCAGCGTCTATCTTATTAACTTCGTTTTGACGTTTAGTCAGAAGAACTTCTGTTTCTTTTAGCTCTTGTTCCGCAGCTTTAATTGCTTCTGTTGATGCATCCCCTAGACCAGCCTGCTCGGCTATTACTTCGTTCAACTCGTTTTTTGCTGTCGTTAGCTTATTCTTTAACTTTTTATTTAGCTTGTCCCCATATTGTTCAAGATTGAATAGACGTTGAAGCATTTGTCTACGGTCTGCACCTTTCAGTGATAAAAACTCAGCGAACTTTCCTTGTGGTAATACGACTGCTCTCGTAAAGTCATCAATCGTCAAGCCTAATAAATCCTGTACGCACTGATTTACCTCACCAATTTTATCAGCCAGTACAACAGATTCCTCACCTACTTCAATAATCCGACTCACTGAGGATTTGACCTTTAAATCATCCTGTCGTTTAAAGCTACGTTCAATCATATAACGCTTTGTTCCTTTGGCATTTTCAAGTTCAAATACAAAAGAAACATGAAGTTGATTTTCTGCATGATTCAAAATCCCATGGGTATTATTTGATGCGCGTTCAACCTTTCCATACAAGGCAAGTGTCATAGCATCAAGGATTGAGGACTTTCCACTTCCTGTCGGACCAAATATCCCAAAAACTCCTCCTTCACAAAGGGAGCCAAAATCAACAGTTTGTTTCTCTCGAAAGCTATGAAGCCCTGCTACTGTGAGTGTAATTGGTTTCATGCTTCATCACCTTCCCCATCTGCATCTTCAGTAAGGAGTTCTAAAAACAACTTTGTAAGTTCAGGCTCTGGTTTTGCCCCACCAGTCTGTTTTTCATAAAAACGTGCAAAAAGTTCATCAATTGGGGTGTTCGTACTTACAGTCCGTTCCAGTTTATCTTTTTCGAGTTCATCAAAAACAGGCCGAATATGGATCAGGCCACTATGATACTTACGCAATCTATGAATCTCTTCGATTGATAACGCATTTGTTACATGAATTTCAAGGTCAATCCATGCATTTGCATCCTTGCCTTCATCAAGCCAACTGTATACTTGAGCAAGCCCCTCTTTTGCCTTCCATCTTATAAGTGGCCTTCCACTTGATAAAAACACCTCAGACATTTCAACCGGCAGGCCAGGTTTTGCATCTAAAATTGTAACTGACTTCGCATAACCAGCCTCTGAGAAACTATAGGCTAATGGTGAACCTGAATATCTTGCGATGGTTTTCGCTCTTGATACCATTTGCGGGCGATGCAAATGCCCTAATGCAACATATTGTGCAGATTCCGGAAGGCTTGTGGCTGCAACGGTGTACGCTCCGCCAACTTCAATTGGTCGCTCAGAATCAGTGCTACTGCCACCTGTCACATAAATATGACTCATTGCGATATTAATCGTTTCAGGTGTGAAAGCTTTACTCATTTGTTCAAAGATTCCTTGAATCCGTTGGTCATATTTATCTCGAAGCATTAATTCTTCATGAGATTCAGATAGTACTTCAGCCAATCGTGACTCAGACGGGTATGGTAATGCTGCTAGTTTAAGAGTTTCATTTGTAGAGGGTACATAGATGGTTTGGACATCCATCGTTGGCAAGCCCAGTAATTGAATTCCCTGACCGTGTGCAAGTGGTGATGCTGCTGACAAGCGGTCAGGATTATCATGGTTTCCTGCAATGATTGATATTGGTCGCTTACCCCCATCTGATAAACGAGAAATACTTTCATAGAATAAGCTTTCAGCTGCAGCTGGTGGATTTACTGTATCGAAGGCATCTCCAGCCATTAGCACAACATCGATTTTTTCTTCCTCGACGATTTTTACAAGCTCATCCAAGAATTGTGCTTGTTCTTCTAATCTACTTCTTCCCTCAAGTGATCGACCTAAATGCCAATCAGCGGTGTGAAGAATTCTCATTTGAAAGTCCCCTTTCTAAACCGTAATCCAGTACTATTATTTTAACATAGGAGGCTGGCTGGAAATGGTAGAGTTAACTGGAAATTGATATAAAAAGTACTGCCCTAAATTAAGAGCAGTACTTCTTAAACTACACCTCTAACAAATGGCCACCATCAAAAAAGTATAAATACTTTTCTGTAAGTGGTTTTCTCCAAATGTGTTCAATGGCCTTACTATATAATTCAAGCTGTACACGATAACGGTCTATAAGCTCTGGCTTTGCATCATCAAAGCTTCTGAACTTCCCAGTTATTGTATCTGTTTTATAATCAATCAGAACAATACCTTTATCATCCTCAAAGATACAGTCAATGACCCCTTGGATAAGGACATTTTCCCGCTGTTCATCAGACCAGTCCGCATAGGCATCAATAGCTGAAATAGCTACACTAAACGGAACTTCTCGTCTTACATTTTCAGCTGCAAGCATACGCTTTGCAAGATCCGATTTAAAAAATCCCAGAATACTTGTTACATCAATAACATCAGCCTGTTCCTGTGTTACTAATTCATGATGAACCATTTTTTGAATCTGCTCACGAATTGATTCTTCATTTATTGGTTCAACAAGGCTAATATGCTGCATAACCATGTGCATCGCTGTACCACGTTCTGCAGGTGTCAATGATTTTTGCTGCATGAACCTTGGTCGATCTGCAGAGCTCGAGCGGAACTTTGGAAGAAAGAGTGTATCACTTTGTTCATCCATGCTCTCTCTTTGTCTTTTGATTTCTGAAACAGATTGTTTGGAACGCTTATTCGCCGCAGATTTAAATGGATAACTCCAAGTTAATTGACGTTCAACTCTTTCTAAAAGTTCACTACTGACTGGAATTGGCTTTCCATCTTTCATTGCGGCTTCTATTTGTTCTTGCTTACTTTCTTCCCCAACCTCAATTTTTTGTAGCTCTACAGAAGGAATTGTACGAATCTCCCATTTTGCTGGATGATTTACGATGTCGGTTGGGATCTGGTCAACTGTTTCTTCCCCTCGTAACAGCATGGCATCCTTATGTCGAATTAAACCGTGTCCTATCCAATCTAAATAGGATTTTGCACCTGCTCTTAGATGGTCTGCAATTAACCATTCTTTGTTTTGAAGTGTGGCCTGCCATCTACCAATTTGCTTCTCTACATCCTTCACCGTACCAACAAGATATAGCTTCTCCTTTGCTCTCGTAAGGGCCACATAAAGCACGCGCATTTCTTCTGAAATCAGCTCTAGATGCATTTTCTTCTTAATCGCAAGCATAGGTAGAGTTGGATAGCTAATCCTAAGCGTTGGATTTACATATTTCGTTCCAAATCCAAGCTCTTTATCTAATAAATATTTTTTATTTAAATCCATCATATTAAATTGCTTCGAAAGTCCACCAACAAACACAACAGGGAACTCTAGTCCCTTACTTTTATGAATTGTCATAAGGCGGACAACGTCCTCTTGTTCCCCAAGGGCTCTTGCGGTACCCAAATCATCGCCACGATCCTGCATGCGTTCAATAAATCGCAAGAAACGAAATAATCCTCTAAAGGATGTCGCTTCATATTGACGGGCACGGTCGTAAAGTGCACGAAGGTTTGCTTGACGTTGCTTTCCTCCAGGCATGCCCCCTACAAAATCATAAAAGTACGTTTCTCGGTACAATTGCCAAATCAATTCAGATAATGAACCTGTTCTTGCTCTTGTACGCCAGCTATCTAACTTATGATAAAAATCGGAGACTTTCCCGTGTGTTGCATCATCAGAGGATACTTCCTCTAGAAATACCTTCAACGCCTCATAGTAAGGACTGTTTTTTTCAAACGTTCGAATTTTGGCAAGCTCATCAGCTTCTAGCCCAACAATTGGTGAACGTAAAACGGATGCGAGTGGAATATCCTGGTATGGATTATCAATCACTTTCAATAAGGACATCATAACGCTGACTTCTGTCGCATCAAAATAGCCGGTTGAAAGATCTGCATATATCGGAATGCCTTGTTGTTTGAATTCCTCCATAATTTGAGGAGCCCATGGCATTGAACGCATCAAAATGACAATATCGCGATACGTGATGCTCCTCATACGATTTTCTTTGCGATCATATACTTGGAATCCAGAGTAAATCATATCCTTAATTTGCTTCGCCATCGCGCGAGCTTCAAGCTGTGCTGTTTCAAGCTCTGCTTCGTCAAAGAGGATCAGTGGCTCTTCATCTTCCTCATTTTCTTCTGGCTCATAACTCGCTACTTCTTGGCCATTCTTATCAATTAACAATAGTTCTGCAGCCATCTGATTACTTTCTGGATAATCAGCGCCTAGCTTTAGCTCAGCATCATCGTCATATTCTATTTCACCAACGGCTTCACCCATGATTTGTTTGAACAGATAATTCGTTCCGTCCAAGACCTCAGCACGGCTACGGAAGTTTTTCGATAAATCGATTCTTAATCCAGTATTTTCTCCTAATTGGGTAAACCTTTTATATTTACTTAAGAACAACATGGGTTCTGCAAGTCGAAAGCGATAAATCGACTGCTTCACATCCCCAACCATAAACATATTTCCAGTTGCTTCTCCGTCTTTTGTAACTAGTTTTAAAATGGACTCCTGTACCATATTGGTATCTTGATATTCATCCACAAAAGCCTCTTCAAATTGGAGTCGGTATTCAAGCGCTGCTTCGGAAGGAACTAACTCGTCTGATGAAGTTCCATCTTTTCGTAAAATTTCAAGACAATAATGCTCTAAATCAGAAAAGTCAACTAGTCCCTTTTCTTCTTTTACCTTCTGAAATCTGTCACCGAATTCCATTACAAGTTCAACAAGCATTTCAATAGACGGCAGCATTTCTTTGATATTATCTAAATAGCTTTCAGGAGGTCGGCTGAACAAATCTTCCTTTATTTTTTCAACCTGCTTTTTCGCATCGTCCCTAAGCTTTGTTACCTGGTCCTTCAGATTTTCGTCATACTCATCACCCTTAACCGGCTTGGCTCTGCCAAATACAAGAGTTTGCATTTCATGATAAAGTGCCGTCCATGAGTGGTTCTTCGCATGTAAGAGGCGATGAATTTGTTCAAGGTCTGCTTCAATATTTTCTGCCCTTGGAGCAGGTCCTCCAGGCATTCGAATTAAGTCCATTGCATGTTCTAAATTAGCTTTTGCCCCCTCAAGCTGAAGAGTAATATCTGCTAACAAATATGGAATATACGGAGTTTGATCTAAACTTTGATCATCTACTCGGTAATCCTCCACAATTTGCTTAAGCCATTCATTAGGAGTAGGATGTGCTCGTGAAAATTCATATAGTTTTCGAATTATATTTTGCAATTCAACATCAGTACGGTCATTCGTAAAGCGATCAACTAAGTCAAAGAATTTCGTGTTTTCCAGTTTGCTGTAATGCTCTTCAAAAAGTTCTTCCATTACCTCATCTCGCATCAACTCTGCCTCAGTTGAATCTGCTATTCGAAATCCAGGGTCAATGTCAATTAAATAGTAAAACTTCCGAATGACTTCCAAACAGAAAGAGTGAATCGTTGATATTGAAGCACGGTTTAGTAAGCTAAGTTGGCGTCTAACATGTAAGGAAGCTGGATCTTCCTTTAATGCTTTTTCTAGCGCTTCTCCAATTCGATTTCTCATTTCAGCCGCAGATGCATTTGTAAAAGTCACAACAAGTAAACGGTCAACATCAACCGGATTTTCCTTAGATAATATTTTTCTGATAATCCGCTCAACAAGAACTGCCGTTTTACCAGAACCCGCAGCAGCTGCGACTAAAATATCTTGACCATTTGAGACAATCGCTTTCCATTGATCATCGGTCCATTGACTTCCTTCTGGCTTTGGTATGAGATTAGTCATGAATTTTCACACCTCCATTCCGAATTTTCTCGAGGATAACGTCTTTACTTTCATTTGGGAGTACTCGGTATTTATTTTCCTCTAAACTTTGATCAAACTGACAAACAGATTTAAACGAACAAAAAGTACAAGGCGTTTTATCCTTAAGTTTATATGGTGCAATATCAATTTCACCATTGGTAATCCTGTTTCCAGTGTTTTTAAAGACTCCCCGTACATGGTTGCGAAGATATCCCAATTCTTCTTCACTTGCCACTTGTGAATTAGAATAAAAGCTACCATCCTTCTTAATGGCTGCAGAGACAATTTGTGAGTAGCCTGTCCCGAGAGATTGGTCCATTAAACGAACAGATTCCTCATCCCCTAATAAGAGTCCTTTCATTTTAAATCTCTTAAAAATTTCCTCTTCAATTTTATCCTCAGACAGGACTTTATTTGAATGAATTAATGGATCATGGATATGGAAATATAGAACTCCTGCAGGTTTTGCAGCAGTACCAATCCAATCTTTTGAGTGAGTAATAATTACATCCAAATACGTTAGCATTTGTAGAGCAAGGCCATAATAAACCTCTGAGAGATTAAGTGCCTTTTGACTAGATTTATAGTCGATCACTCGTAAAAGCACACCATTTGAGCTTTCTGCTTTATCAACGCGATCTATTCTACCAATTAGTTCCATTGTACTGCCATTATCCAAATTAAAGCGGATTGGTGGAAGTGGGCCCTTCTTACCAAAGCCCAGCTCAATTCCTACTGGGGCAAAGCCACTTGCCTTCGCATGGTCACTTAAAATCTTTGATGCACGACTAATGATTTTTTGTAATTTATGCATGATATAGTGATAACGATTTGAGCTTAATAAAATTTCCTTCTGTAATCGTGGAGCTAATTCTTCTACTGCTTTTATCGCTAACTTGTCACATTGCTCTTTTGTTAAGTCCCGCCAGTCGATACCATTTTTTCGTAAAAAATCGGCAATATTCTTTAAAGCCGCATGGAATAAATCACCGATATCAGGAGATTCCAAGCGGAATACTTTCCGTTCTTTCAACTGAAGTCCATAGCTTGCAAAATGGGAGAAAGGACAGCCCTGGAACACTTCCATTCGAGAAACGCTCCCTTGAATATGTTCACCATATAGGGCATCCGTTATTTCTTTTGATAGCTTTTTCGGTTTGTTTTTATAAAATAAACTACTTAATACAAGCTGACTTTTATCTTTCATTTCATCGTGGTTTGCAAAATAATTGTATACATCCCACCATAAATCCTGAATTGGATACTGCTTTTTCCAAGCCTGTAATTGTGTTGCCAATGAAGATAAGGCAACATCAGGATTCACAATGTATTCTAATTGTTCTATAGCTGGTAACTCTGAAGGTTCATTCATGTAAAACTTTTCTTCTGCATTTGGGAATAAATCCTTCAGACGTTTTATGATGGGTGATGGAAGAAGTGACTTTCCTTCTTCGTTAGCTAAAGGATAGCTAATATACAAAGCTTCCTGTGGACTAGTTAGTGCACAATAAATAAGGAAATTTTCATCTAAAAGAGTCTCTCGACTTCCTGGCGCTAATTGTAAACCAGCATCACCTAATGTGTCTCGGTCTGATTCCGAAAATACACCTTCTTCATTTGGACGTGCAGGAAGGACACCATCATTCACACCGATAATAAAGGTACATTTAATGTTTGAAAATCTTGACCGTTCCAAGCTTGCCACAAGGACTTGGTCAATCGCAGGAGGCACTAGTGCAAATCGCATGCTTTCTAACCCAGTTTCAATCATGTTACTAAACGTAGTTAGGGAAACTTTTTCGTCACCAACGATTTCAACATATTGATCTAGTAGTTCTAAAACCGCATTCCACACCTGATCATTTTCTCTTGCCTCCGAAAGTCGTCCAGCGAGTTCTGCGTTCAACTTTAACTCTTCCATTTTTGCAGGGATTTCAAGATCCTCTAAATACAGAAAAAGTGCCTCGCACATCCCTCTACCGTCCTTCGCTTTTTGGAGACGTTTCCCTAGGGAAAGTAACGGTCGGGCAATCATGTCACGAAGATCATTTAGCTTGTCCTCATATTCACGTTCTTTGTCTGTTTGCGGAAGGTCTGAATCCTCCAATCCCCTTATGCGCTTATATTTCCATCGCTTATCATTTGTCCATTTATAGCCTTGAATCCCGTACTCAAGGACATAGTTTTCAAGCTTGTCCATGTCCTCTCGAAGTGTTGAAATCTCTTCACCAAAAGGATATAGGAGATCTGTTTTAACACAACGAAATACAGACTCATAGCGCCAATTGCTATTTACGACCTCAAGACTTGAACGAATCAATTCAATTAATGGATGATTTAACATCGATCGTTTTTGGTCAATGAAAAATGGGATGTGATAGTCTTGAAAGATCGTTTCGATAATTTCATGATAATCACTCGCATTTCGAATCATAATCGCAATATCACGATATCGATAATTTTTATCCCTGGCTAATTTTTGAATTTCACGCGCAATCCCTTCAATTTCAGCACGGCGATTCACCGCTTGGTTTAGTGTGATTGACCCCTTACCTTTATATGGAATTGTTGGTCTTTCATCAAAATATCTTTCTAGATGTGCTAAAGAAGGTTCAGAGGAGTAGCGATATTGACTTGTTAACAAAATGGGCTCCTCAACCTTTATCCTATTTTCTTGAGCGAATTGAATAATAGATTGATAGGTTTTTCCAGTCATTCGGAAAAGACTTAAATCATGTGGCGGAACTTCATACGCCTTATCAATCGTTAAAGCAATTGATACTTTCTTTGAGACTTTCATGAGCTGTCCTAAGACTTCAAGCTCCTGTGGGGTAAAGCTATGGAAGCCATCAATTAAGATTTCAGCTTCCTTCATATAGGTCGATTGAGGAATTTTTTCCGCTAAAAGTCGTAAATAATCTTCAGAGTCCACATATTTCTCAAATAGATGCTTTTCTAATTCATCATATAAAAGTTGAAGATCATGTAATTTATCTGAAAGTACTTTGTTATCAGGTTCAACTGTTTGTTTTTGTTCTTTAAGAATTTCAGGAGTAACACAATATCGTTTAAACTCCGCGACCATTTCTTCCATTTGAGTAATAAATCCATTTTTATCGGCAGCACGTGAGAAAACCTTAAGGTCCTGTTTTTTGGAATCAATAATCTTACGAAGCAGCATATTCACTCCAACATTATTCACATGATAACGGCTCATCCCCCCTGTTTCTTGCAAAACTCGCCATGCCAAACGAGTAAAACTGAATACTTGAGCTCTCATCATACCGCCAATTCCAGGGGTATTGATTAAATCATATTCTGATTGGAACGTCATTTGGTCTGGAACTAAATACACAATTGGAGAACCAGTAGGATCTTCAATAAGCTTTGATCGAATCTCTTCAAGACATGTGTATGTTTTACCTGTACCAGCACGTCCTAATATAAATTGTAGAGACATATAGTAACCTCCTAAAGAGAGAGAAATAATTCGTTTCATTCTTATCCTCTAATTGTATCAAAAAAAATGTCGAACAGTGAATTGTAACACCATCCAGATTCTAGAAATGTTCTTTTTCATAACAATAATTCCAGTTTAGGCATATCTTACAAAAGGGTGGTGGTTTATCTTGAAGCATTTATTTCTTGTAGCATTTTTGCTTATTATTACGGGGTTATTTGTTGCGGCTAATATCTACACATTTATTCCCATTTATCAAAGTATTTCAGATTCAATTCATATTTCTATTGAAAAAGCAGTACTTGGAGGAAGCATTTTTTCGTTTTTTTATGCTATTGGGTTACTAACCTTTGGTCCACTTTCTGAAAGGGTAGGCAGAAAAAAAGTGATTGTATATGGCTTATTCTTATCAATTGTTACGACTGGGTTAGTTAGTTTTTCTTTTAACGAGGCAAGTCTATATGTTTTTCGTGGTTTACAGGGGTTTGCACTTGGAAGCTTTGCACCGGTAGCGTTTGCCTACACATTTGAAATATTTCCAGTTCAACATCAGACCCTTGTACTAGCCCTTATTAATAGCGGTTTTTTAATTGCCGGAATACTCGGACAGCTTATGAGCTCAAGTATCACATATTTTTATGGTTGGGAGAATGTTTTTTATTGTTTTGCTGGTATCTATCTTGTTCTTTTTATTGGTAGTTTGTTCATATACCCCAGTTTACCAGTTACGAAAAAAGATGATGCATCCCTTTTACAAGACTTTTATAAAATTGTAAGAAACCCTGCATTAGTCATATGCTATATCATCACTTTTTCAATTTTGCTATCCTTTGTTGCGTTCTATGATGGAATCGGTCAATATTTAAATGAACAACATGGGGCCGACGAACAGACATTATTCAAAATCAGGGCAATTGGACTGATTGGTGCATCTTTATCCCTATTTACCGGAAAATTTGTACAACGATTTGGAGACCGTAGAACATTATTATTTGGACTAATCCTAGCTACCACAAGTCTTATTTTTCTTTTCATGTCCCAAACACCTGGATTAATCGCAATTCTAAGCGTACCTTTTGTTGCGTCAATATCTTTGCTCTTCCCTTCAATCATTTCCCTTGTAGGAAAGTTGGGGGAACACGCACGTGGTTCCGCTATTTCGTTATATTCATTTACATTATTAACCGGCGCTAGCCTTGGTCCAATCATTGCATCAACTTTAGATTTTCCTATATTACTAGTGATGCTCATTGGAGTATTTATTTTTAACATTGCCATGGGTTTACGTTTAAAATTTTCCTATGAAAAAGGGTACCACTAAACAGTGATACCCTTTTGACTATTTACTCGATCTGTTACAACTTGGGCAAAGCGCTCAAATCGATGTTCATCCATTTGCTGTGGCATTAGTTCAATTTTTAATGTAGCTGCTAAATTTGAGTGTACGTAAAGCATATCGCGAAATTTATCAACCGCCCCACAAAAATTTGGATAGCATTGATCCCCAGTACCAAATACACCCGTTACTATACCCTTTGTATGATTGTTCTCAAAAGCACGGTAAAGCTGAATCATTTCTAAAGGAATATCTCCATCCCCCCATGTATAGGTACCGATGATGACGACACCAAAGGATTCTAATTCGTAAAAAGGAAATTGTTCTACCGAATAGATCAAACACTCACTTGTATACCTTCTCATATAATGGTTGATGATTCCTGCTGCTTCCTCTGTGTTTCCTGTGATTGATGTATAAACAATGGCGACTTTCATTCTTATAGCTCATCAAATCCATTGGATTGGGATACTTTTGTATAGGTTCGTGATTTTTGCTCGAAGAAGTCAGATTTGGTGTCATTCATCATCTCATCACTAAATACTTGAATCCATGGCATTGGGTTTTCTTTTTCATCATACATATTTTGAAACCCTAGTTGGCGGAAGCGTTTGTTCGCAAGATACTCGACATACTCTTCAAACTCACGTAAATCGATTCCATCAATGTCTTTTAAGATATAGCGTGCCCACTCTTTTTCAAGCTCTACTGCCTGTCCAATTGACTTATAAACGTAATCTTTATTTTCTTCAGTATTCAATTCTGGGTTCTCAGATAAGAGAATCCGAACAAATTGCGCAATAAAATAGGCATGCTGCATTTCATCTCTTTGAATATAGCTAATCATCGTACTAGTCTTAAGCATTTTTTGTTGTCTTGCCAGATTATAGAAAAAGGCAAAACCTGCATAAAAATAGATGCCTTCTAGATTAATCGAATTAACCGCTAACTTAAATAAGTTTTCCGGAGTTGGCTGTTCCCTAAAACCTTCGTAAGCCTCTAGAATAAGTTGATTTCTTTTTCGAACAATTGGGTCCTCTTTCGCCTGATTAAAACGCTTATTTTGTTCTTGAAATGGTACAAGCGAGCTCAGAATATAAGAATATGATTCATTATGGACCGCTTCCTGTTGCGAAATTACTGCAAATATGGCTTTAAAACTAGAATCCGTCACATAATCCATGACCTGATTCATTGTTGGTGTTTGCAAACTATCTAATGATGCAAGTTGCGTGTTGATTCGTAAAAACACATCCTTTTCAATAGAACTTAGTTGGTCCCATTGTTTGATGTCATCCTGCATATTGATTTCTTGTGCTTTCCAAAAATTCGAAAGCAAGGTTTGATAGAGTGTATACATTTGTGGATACGCGATATCGTTCCAATTCAATATTCCCGAAGTTTCCCCATTAATGATTCCTGTTGATTTATTCGGAAACTCTGGATTAAACAATTTTATTTTTGTTAATGGCTGACTACTCATCAACTTATTCCCCCTTAACTATGGCATAGTTCACATTCTTCAATTTCTGCTTGTGACGTGCTTCTCACATAATATGTTGTCTTAAGTCCATGTCTCCATGCTTCTAAATGAAGCTGCAAAAGGTCCTTTGCTTTAATGTCATGTCTTACATACAGGTTGAAGCTAATTCCCTGGTCGATATGACGTTGGCGTGCAGCATTTTGTCTAATGCTCCAAATCTGATCGACCTCATGACGTGCTTTCCGATAAAACTCATATGTCTTATGATTGATATCTGGTGCGGTAACTTTAAACTTAAAATTCTTTTTTTCCTCCGCATATTCAGCCGCATAAATGGGGTCAATTCCATCTGTGGAACCTCCAATTTTAGCTGTCGATGAATTTGGCGCCACAGCCATTAGCCAGCCATTGCGTATTCCATGTTTAGATACATTTTCTCGTAACATATTCCATCTGTCGGACAAATACTTTCTGCGGGTAAAATAGGTGCCGGTTTCCCATTCAGAACCATTATATTCACTATAGGCTCCTTTTTCCTTTGCAAGCTCCATCGATGATTTGATCGCATGATAAGCAATTTCTTCATATAGTTCATCAGCATATTGAACAGCCTCATCTGATTCCCAGTAAATTCCCTTTACTGCTAAAAGATGATGCCACCCAAATGTACCTAAGCCCACCGCCCGAAACTTCTTATTTGTGAGATCAGCTTGTTTAACGGATATCGTATTCAAATCGACAACATTATCAAGCATCCTAACCTGAATTCGAATTAAACGTTCAAGTACCTCGTCCCCAATAGCTCTTGGTAGATTGACAGATGAGAGATTACAAACCACAAATTTACCTGGTTTTCGAATGATCACAATATTTCCTTCATCGTCAATATACTCCTTCGTAATCGCAGTTGCGGACATGTTTTGTGCGATTTCTGTACATAAATTACTACAGAAAATCGAAGTACGTCCTGTTCCTAGAAGGTGCTTGTTTGGATTCTGGCGATTTACTTCATCACGATAAAACATATATGGTGTACCTGTTTCTAGTTGAGCAATCATGATCCTTGCCATGACATCCATCGCACGATAGGATTTCCGTGGTAAAAGTGGATGGTTCACAGCTTCCAAGTATTTTTCGGTAAAGTATTTATTATCATGTTCATCGTAAAAGTCCTCGAGCCCTAATGGATTTCCTTGCTCATCTCTCCAGCCCATGATTTGCTTTACTTCATGTGGACAAAAAGTTTGCCATTCCCCAATACTTCTGCCGTTTTCATCTACCTCTTGCAGCTTTTCCATAAACAAATCAGGTACCGAAACCCCCGTAAAGATGTCGTGAGCTTTACGACGTTCATCTCCATTATTTGTCTTTAAATCTAGAAAACCATTCATAATATCTTTGTGGAAGAGATCTAAATAGATGGCGATTGCTCCTTGTCGTTGTCCTAATTGATCAACACTTACTGCTGTATCATTGATAAGGCGAATCCAAGGAACGATTCCGGATGAATTTCCTTTGAATTTCTTTATGTCAGACCCTAACGCGCGAACCTTGCCATAGTATACGCCAATTCCACCACCATCTTTTGATAATCTAGCAATATCCCAATTGTTTAAATAAATTCCATCAAGTGAGTCCTCAACAGTATCAATGAAACAAGAGGACAACTGGCCAAAGCTTTTACCTGCATTTGATAGAGTTGGTGTGGCGACTGTCATATATAAATTACTTAATGCCCAATAGGCTTCTTTCACGTAAGTAAGTCGAACCTCCCTTTCCTCATGCTCCATTAATGTCATTGCAATTATCATGAATCGCTCCTGTGGAAGTTCGTAAATATTTCTTTCATAATCCCTTGCAAGATACCGATCCGCTAATAAAAATAAACCGATGTATGTAAACAAATGATCTTTATCTGGATCAATTACATCTCCTAGTTCAAGTATCTCTTCCTTAGAATAGGAGTTTAATAATTCATCAGAATATATTCCTTTTGATGTAAGTTCCTGTAGCAACTCATACAAACTTCCGTATTTTAGAGCCCTGTTGTAATTTCGATTCGTTGCAGCTTTTTCATACAGTTCATTTAAATAGAGATTAGCCGCTAAATATGTCCAGTTGGGTTGATCCATGGCAATTTTGTTTAAGGAATAAAAAAGTGCATGCTGGTTCGCTTCAACTGTATTAAAATTTATTTCCTGCAGTTTGTTTCGAATTTCGGTAGTGTCAAGCTGGTAGGTACTTTCTGCATATTCAAGCGAGTGTAAAATGGAATCCAATTCCCCTTGTGTTGTATTATTCATCTATTTCTCTCCCTTAACAATTTATTCGTTAAAATAAAAAATCCGCCCAATTCAATTGAGCGGATGAAACGATAACATCAAGAGAGCACAAGAGTTGCTCTACCTGTCGCCACCGTTTCATCTTCCCAATCCCCGAAGAAGGTGAAACATCTTAAGAAAAGACAGGTCTCCTGACTCATGCGTCGCTCTACTTTGAACCCTTCCCATATAAGTACCTTTATTTAAGTTATCTTATACAGTGGTCTGTTCATTTCGTCAGCATTTACAGTTGCGGGGGCAGTTCTGGATTTTCACCAGATTCCCTTTTAAGCACAAATGGCATCTTTTCCCCAAGGCTAAACACAATATGTAGTTGTTAACATTCAAATTCTATCAATATATACTATCACATTTAATAATAAGGGACACCTATTATTTTAGCAAGGCAAAAATTGACAATTATTTCTCGAGAAATAATACCATGAGCTCTTCATCCCGATATTGTCCATTGTATTTAATGCCCTTTTTATCTACAGCAAATGTTTGAAAACCTAGTTTTTTGTACAATTCTTTAGCTGGTTTATTCTCCGCATCTACTGTTAAATATATCTGCTCGATTTCAGGGAGATTTACTGCCATTTTAATAGCTTCATTTAGCAATGCATTTGCAATTCCCTTGCCTCTTTTTTCATCATCAACATACATCGCCACAATATTAGCCCTATGTCTTATTTTTCGCCGTGTTTCCCTGACTAAGGTTACCATACCCACTAAATGTTCTCCTTCGAATGCCCCAAACGTTATTATTTCTTCAGATTGAAAACTTTTCTTGTACTCTCCTATTGGGTTATCTTTATTTTTTGCTTCATCATACGTAACTAAAAATGCATCAGGGTCAGTTGTTAGAGCTTGTAATCGCAACCTAAAATAGCTTTCAGCATCCTCTGGCATTAGTCTTCTGATAAACAAAACGCACCTCCGAAAAGAACATTTGTTCTTGTATTTTGTATTATATTTAATTATAATGATTCATGAGGAAAAAATATACAATCGTGTATGATTTCTTTAGTAAATAGAAAACATAGTGTAGGGCAACTTGCTGATATTAAAAAGGAGTGTTTTGTGAATGAAAGGACAAGCGACACCTTATTTAATGTTTAATGGGAATGCGAAAGAAGCCTTGGAATATTATCAGGAAATATTTAAGGGCGAAATATTGGATGTTCAAACATATGCTCAGGCAGGCTATGAAACTCAGGATTGGGCTAATGACCGACTTATTCATGGTAAGTTCAAAAAGAACGAACTCTTACTAATGGTATCAGATGACTCTCCCGACCAAAGTGTATCCTTTGGAAACAATATCTCTTTAGTTTTGGAATTTGAAAGTGAAGAGGAAATTACGAAAACCTACAATGACGTAAAGCAAAAAGGCACTGTGTTCATGGAATTACAGGATACTTTTTGGGGGGCAAAATATGCAAAAGTAAAGGACCAATTCGGGATTATTTGGGACTTAAACTATGAAATGAAGTAGATTAAATTCCCCTAGCTTCTAGGGGAATTATTTTTTATTTCTTCCATTCATGTTTTAGCAGCCCATAAAAGTACATATCAAATCGCTTCCCGTCACGCTCTAGAAATTCTCTTGAGGTGCCTTCTCTAACAAATCCCAACTTTTCATATAAGGCGATGGCCCTCTCATTATACTGAAAAACGGTTAATTGGATTCTATGAAGATTTAACTCTTTGAAAGCAAAATCCAACACGAGTTGCATGGCTTCGTATCCAAGCCCTCGATTACGGTTTCCTTCTCCACCAATTGCGATTGCAAGCCAAGCATTTCGATGTGGCCAAATAATGCTGTCAATGTCCACAAATCCAACTAATTTCTCTGTCTCCAATTCTTTAATCCCAA
Source organism: Ferdinandcohnia sp. GQ5 (assembly GCF_059759275.1). Classification (NCBI taxonomy): domain Bacteria; kingdom Bacillati; phylum Bacillota; class Bacilli; order Caryophanales; family Bacillaceae; genus Ferdinandcohnia; species Ferdinandcohnia sp. GQ5. Next base: position 157,722 of record NZ_JCAXEW010000009.1, on the reverse strand, counting down.
AAACAAACTCCTTCTCGTTTTTCTGCTCAACCCACTCTTTAAAAGCAGAAGGATGTTTAGGGAAAGATGGTAAAGTATCTAGATTTCTAAGAAACTCTTGGTCCTCATACCAACTTACAATAATCGGTACATCATCTTCTTTAATTCTGACAAGCTGAACCTTTTTTCCTCTTAACAAGCTGTACGTAATCATTCGAATAACTCCCTTATTTTACTAATAAAGTAATTCAACAATTTTTGTAAAAATCCTTTAGAAATATTTATTAGGTCATTTAAATAAAAGAGAGAAAAACACTATGTTTTTCTCTCTTTACTAGCTTGTTGACAGTCTATTAAGCTGTTTTTCTTCTGTTTACATAGAGGATACCAACAGCTATAAGGATTAACACGAGACCGATAACTAACAAGTTGGTGGAATTCGTTGCTGTAATCGGAAGCTTTTTGCCACCATTGGCATTCTTACCACCAGATTCTGATGTCGTTGAGTCATTCGTATTATTATCTTTTTCATCAGTTTCTGGAGTTTCCTTAGAATCCTTAACCTCTAGTACACCAAATGTACTGAAGTGATCGGTAGTGGCTGTAATTTTACCATCTTTAAAGTCGCCACCCACCAATTCCCATTTCTTACTTTCTGGATTCCAATAGAAGACCTTCACTTTTTTCGGATCATCCACCGATTTAGGGTCAACCGAAAAAGTCATTGTGACTTTTTCGTTAAACTTGTGATAGCCCTTACCCTCAGATTTGATTGTAAAATCATAGGCAACTATAGCATCCTTACGGTTGTCCTTCTGTACTTTAATTTCCGTTTCACTATCAGGTAAGATAGAAGAAGGAATTTGAAGGTCAACCACGCCATTTGAGATGACTAATGTTGCATTTGCTGCTTTAAGTTTCTCAATGGCCTCAGGGCTCAATGATACAAAAATTGTGTTTTTCTTAGCAGGGACTTCAACTCTAACAATAGCTCCATCGTTTAGATCACCCAAATCATCTTCTGATACTACATATTTATTTCCTCTTTCGACTTCTGGAGTAACAACAATAATTTGAGGTTCTTCCGGTTCTTCTTCACCCGGTGTAGTAGTAATATCAACGATTCTACCTTCAACCTCAGTTGGGATTCCCTCGCTGCCAATGCTTACTAAGTGATCACGGAAGTTTTCCCAATCAGAAAGTCCTAAATCTGTTACACGGCCTTCTTCATATGCTTTTGCAAATACATCATAACCATCTCCACCTTTAGCTGTGAAGGCATTTGTTGCTACGATATATGTTGTATTTTCATCAACTGCTACAAAGTTACCTTTAGCATCTTTAATGTAAACTTCAACTACACGTTGGCCAGCTGGTTTTGTAGAATCGAATTCTACCTTTCCTCCAGCGACATGAAGGAAACCACCATTCTCATCCGGGTACTTACTAACAGAAATTTCGAACGCTTCTTTAAGCTCAGCACCTGTTACTTCCATCGTAGCTAACGTGTTACCAAATGGAAGAACTGTGATCACTTCACCTACTGTGATTGGTCCTTCATTTATTGCTGCACGAATGCCACCGCCGTTTTGTAAAGCCATCACTACATTTTTTCCAGTAAACTCTTTTGCATTTTTTAGCATTCCATCTGTAATTAAGTTTCCTAAGATTGTTTCGTTTTTACGTACACTTGGTTTTTTATTATCACCATTTGTACGTGGGTTTGCTAATTCTATAGGAGTTGATACTCCGATTTCCTCTTGTGCTACTTTGTCCACTTGCTCTTTGAATGGTGCTAACACTTTTGCTGCTTCAGGATCAGCCTCTTGATCACCGATTGAAATTAATTCCCCCGCATGTTCAATTACTACACCATTTTCATTAAATACTACATCTAGCACGCCTAAGTTACTATTCGCATTACCTGTTTGAACGATTAAAGTAGGTGTATCATCTTTTGCCACAACAGATGGGACATCCAAAGCTGTATGACTATGCCCACCTACAATGACGTCAATGCCTTCTACTTGTTCAGCTAAGATTAAGTCGTTATCTACGGCAGCATTATCATCATAACCAATATGTGTTAATGCAATAATCTTGTTAACACCTTCTGCTTCAAAAGCTTCAACAGCCTTTTCAGCCTCTTGTAGGTAGTTTTCAAATGCGATGGAACCTGGGCTTGAGATATCGACAGTTTCTTCGGTTGTTAATCCGAAGATACCCACTTTCTCACCGTTTACTTCTTTGATGATTCCATTGTAAATTTGTCCATTATTAATATCTGATGCGATAGAATCATTGAAAATTCCATCGAAGTTTGCATCCTTCGAGAAATCAACATTGGCACTTACAAATGGGAACTGAGCTCCCTTAATAAATTCAACTAATTTTTGATGTCCTTCCGATGAAGAACCTAAGTCAAATTCGTGGTTACCAAAGGTCATTGCATCGAATCCCATTAAATTCATCATGGCTAAATCTGCTTTTCCTAGGAACTCATTAAAATACAAGGTTCCTGTAAAAGCATCTCCGGCATGAAGAATTAGTGCACTCGGATCCTTAACTCTTTGCTCTTTCACTGCAGTTACCGTTTTAGGCATGTTGTCTAAAGAAGCATGTGTATCGTTAGTATGCATTACCTTTAATTTAAATTGACCTTCTACATCAACGATTCTGCCTTCAACCTCAGTTGGAATTCCCTCGCTACCAAGACTTACTAAATGGTCACGGAAGTTCTCCCAATCAGAAAGTCCTAGGTCAGTTACGCGACCTTCTTCATAAGCTTTTGCAAATACGTCATAACCGTCACCACCTTTAGCTGTGAAGGCATTCGTTGCAATAGTATACAATTTATCGTCTTGTACTTCTACATACTCACCATTTTCGTTCAGGTATGATACTGATACCACACGTTCATGTTCTGGCTTAGTAGAGTCAAACTTAACTTTTCCGCCAGCAAGATGTAAGAATCCACCATTTTCTCCAGGATACTTGCTCACTGAGATTTCAAATGCCTCTTTTAATTCAGCACCTGTAACATCCATTGTAGCTAACGTATTACCAAATGGTAGAACTGTGATTACTTCACCAGTTGTGATTGGACCAGCATCGATAGCAGCACGGATACCACCGCCATTTTGTAAAGCCATTATTACATCTTTACCAGTGAATGATTTTGCTTTTTCAAGCATACCATCTGTAATTAAGTTTCCTAAGATTGTTTCATTTTTACGTACACTAAGTTTTGTATCATCACCATTTGTACGCGGATTTTCTAATTCAATAGGAGTTGATACTCCGATTTCTGTATTAGCTACCTCTTCAACTTTTGTCCTGAATGGTGCTAATACGGCCTGAGCTTCTTCGTCAGGATCTTGCTCTTTAATTTCAATTAATTTACCATTATGTGCCTCTATTACACCGTTTTCATCGAATTCAACGTTTAGCAAACCTAAGTTACTATTCGCATTACCTGTTTGAACGATTACGGTAGGTGTTCCATCTTTTGCAACAATGACTGGTTCAGCCAATGCTGTATGGCTATGTCCACCAACAATAACGTCAATGCCTTCTACTTGTTCAGCTAGGATTAAGTCGTTATCTACAGCAGCATTGTCGTCATAACCAATATGAGTTAATGCAATAATCTTGTTAACACCTTGTTCTTCGAAAGCTATTACAGCCTTTTCAGCCTCTTCAAGATAGTTTTCAAATGCGATGGAACCTGGGCTTGAGATATCGACAGTTTCTTCAGTTGTTAATCCGAAGATACCCACTTTCTCACCGTTTACTTCTTTGATGATTCCGTTGTAAATTTGTCCGTTATCAATATCAGTTGCGATAGAATCATTGAAAATCCCATCAAATTTAGCATCCTTCGAGAAATCAACATTAGCACTTACAAATGGGAACTGAGCTCCCCTGATAAATTCAACTAATTTTTGATGTCCTTCACTTGAAGAACCTAAGTCAAATTCGTGGTTACCGAAGGTCATTGCATCAAAGTCCATTAAATTCATCATGGCTAAATCTGCTTTTCCTAGGAACTCATTAAAATACAAGGTTCCTGTAAAAGCATCCCCTGCATGAAGGAGTAGCGAATCAGGATTTTCTGCTCTTATTTCCTTCACTGCAGTTACCGTTTTTGGCATGTTGTCTAAGGAAGCATGAACATCATTTGTGTGCATGATCGTTAAGTCATAATTTTCTTTTAGATCAACTTGAACCATTACCGGGTCATGGTCACTCGCACGCCCCGCCATATCTGTAAAATCTGAATTAATGTGTAAAATATCAATTTCAGTACTAGCCACTAAGTTATTTGATACCACAATGTGGTCTAGAACCTGTGAATTACCTTGGAACAGATATGTGTAACGATCACTTTGTTCAACATGGTTAATCATGTTGGTCATTAAGTCGCCTTCAAGAATTTTTAGAGACTCAGCGAATTGGTAATCATTAAAATCACCAACTGATACAATATTTGCATCCGGGTTATCAACTTTGATTTCCTCGATAAAGTCATAAACAATATTTGCAATTTGTTTACGCTGGACTTCACTGCCATATACCGGCGGTTGTGTTGAACCGAACAATGGAGTGTCGCCAGATTTGGAGTTCCAGTGGTTTACAATAACCACTACATCTTCACCATTGAAGGTAAATTGCGCTGCTAATGGTTTACGACTGTTTTCAAATGCTGTATTTGTAGGATCAATTCGTCCAGGGTTATGAGTTAATTTACCATCTTCATAACCAACAGCTGTTGTTGCATCACCGGTTGGAATCCCTTCTGGTAAAGAAACACGTTCTGGATTGTATAGGAATCCAACACGGATGTTTGCATTTGGTGCTCCACCATCTTGATTATTAACTGGGTCAATATTTAAATATTGATATTCAGGACCGCCAGCCGCAACAATGGCTTGAATTAAACGCTCATAACTTTCGTTAGCAGTTGAATCCCCTGCACTCTGTCCATTGTTATCTTGAACCTCAGTTACCCCGATGATATCAGGACTCTTCATGTCTTGAACAAAAGCTCTTGCTAATTTTCGAGCTTTATCATCCGATGTTTCTTTCGTATTATTTGAGAAGTTTTCTAGATTATAAGAAGAAATGGTAAGCTTATCGTCTTCTTTAACAATCGTTGTTGTCTCAGGTTCTGAATTACCTTCAACATGCTTTGCTTGCATGTCTTCTAAATCGACATAAATCTTAAAATTTTGGAAACCGTAGTTTACTACACCTGTGATTGGCCCAGTAAATTTGTCCCCGGTTGCTACCTCGAAATCTCTAGCAGCATTGTTATCATACATTTTGAATTGGATGCGATCCGGATTCGCATTGTCTTCTGTTAGTAATACTCCACCATGGATTGTATCCGTCTTTCGATTTTCTAAAACAGTAATTAAATCTCCGTGTTCTTGAGGTGCAACAGCTTTAACTGTTCCAACTTCAACAAGCATTCCTTCTATACTTTCCCAGAAATCAATTGCATCTTCTTCTGGGTCAAACTCTCCGAAACTATCATTATCAATAACTTGATTTGGTAGGTTTTCGCTCGTAATTTCTACTGGAGCAGGAAGTTCTACATTGTTTTCAATTACTTCTATCACACCACCGCGGTCATCTCTAGCATTGATTTGTGTTACGGCTAAATCGGTTTTGTTTGCATCACTATAACCGTCGATATGATATTCATCAACTGTACCTGTCACACGAACTAAATTACCTACTTTTACATCTGCTTTATTGCCTGTGTATACGACAATACCCTCAGATGTCTTTGAATTGTCATCGGTTTGGTCATCTGGTGTTTGCATATGAAAGTAGTTGCCGCCTTTAATACTATAAATATACGTTACGATACCCTCGACGTCATTTACCACTACACCATCTAACGGTGAAGTATGAGATTCACCTTGAATCTCGTGTATTTTAATGTCTGCTGCATCATAGACGGTATAAGTAAATTCTGTTACTTCACTTGTTGTTAAACCTTCTTTTACAGCAATAGCTTTAATAATCACATCTTCATTAACCGTAATTGGTTCACTATATTTTTTACCATTTTCAACCGTTGGATCAGAACCGTCTGTTGTATAGTAAATTTCTGCACCTGAAGTTGAAGTAGATAATGTTACTTGAGTCCCTGCAGAAATTGTACCCGATGGTTGAGATGCTCTAACTGGCTGAACTTTTGATGAATCTACTACGATATCTGCTTGTCCTCGAGGAATGATTTGATAATCTTGATCAAATTGTTGAACAATACCTGTGATCGATTCGTATGTAGTTCCAATAGATAACTCTAAAGTACCATTTTCATCACGAATTAAAAATTCTGTACCATCTTCGGCTTTAGCTGTGAAATTTGCCCAGCCACTACCTTTATTCACATCGATTAATTCTACATTTTTTACGAGGGCTAATTTAGATTCGTTTTCTTCATTAATTTTAGCTCCTGCTAATTCAACTGGGGATGGTACACCTTTATCTTCTGTTTTTTCAATTAATTTTGCAGAATCTAATTGTAACAGTCCTCTGTACTCTTGTAATGAACCACTCACAGTAATTTCATCACCAAGTTGAACATCTAACGAGGTTGGACGAACTGCAATTGCAGCTGTTTCATCTTGAATATGAATTGTATTTTTTAATAATGCAGTTACTGTACCTTTGATTGCTGCTTGACCAGTACTTTGGGTGCGTGCTTCAGCAATTGTAATTACGGTTGGTTGTTCTGGTTCTGGTTGTGGTTCACCAGGATTTGTATCCTCCTCAAGTTCATAAGAAGTTGCGCTTTTTAAACCCGGAACGCTAAAATATGCTTCTAGGCTCCCTGTAATCGCCACTTTTCTTTGAAAATTTTCTGGATGATCTACTAAGTTTAATCCTGTTCGAACATCACCTTTTGGTAACTGTACAGGTAAAATCTTAGCAGGATCCGTTTCGTTTGGATCATCAGCTAAACCAAGATTTGTATTAATATCGAATGGACTAACTTGGTCGTAGCTTGTTCCACTCTTAGCAGTGCCAACAATATATCCTTGTACTGTAGCTTTGCCAGTATTATTTGCAATTGCATCTGCTACAGTTTTATAGGATGTTTGTTCCACAGTTGCTTCTGCTGCACTTACAACAGGAGCAAAGTTTAATAGAGTAGTAGGCACTATTAAACTAAAAACGAATAATAATGACAGTAATTTTCTCACTATGCCTTTTTTCACAGTTTTCTCCCCTCACTTAGTAAATTAGTAGAATATGGTACGCCTACAGAATACTGGGAAAGGGGTATTTGGTCAATAAAATTTACGAAAATTAAACAAAAGTATTACAAAATATTTGCATAATACACGAACAATAGGTAAATAGTCGTAGTCTAATGTTAATGTAATTACCCTAGATATTCATACAACACAAAAACGACTACAAATGAAAATAGTAGTCGTTTTTTTAATACATATAGTCCTCTGATAAGTTGAATGCACATGGTTAACTCGAATCTTATTTTTCATTAACCAACTATATTTTTATATGTCTTTTGCAAATGGTTTTTATCAATTTTTCCAACATGTGTTTTAGGAATCTCCTCTACAAAGATAAACTCTTTTGGCACCTTATATTTACCTATCTTTTCTTGACAGAACACTGTCAATTCAGTCTTTGAAACGTGTTGTTCTGGCATTAAAGAGACCACAGCAATCACCATCTCTCCCCATTTTTGATGGGGTACACCAATAACAGCAACCTCGTTAATTGCTGGGTGTTTACTGATGCACTGTTCAACCTCAAGTGGGTATACATTTTCTCCACCTGTGATAATCATTTCTTTCTTGCGGCCCACAATATAGTGATAGCCTTCAGCATCACATCTCGCTAAATCCCCTGTGTGCAACCAACCGTCATTGTAGACTTCCTTTGTTGCATCTGGATTATTCCAGTAATGATGGAATACATGTTTTCCACGAATCAAAAGCTCTCCAACTTCACCAGCCTTTGCCACATGTCCTTCAGCTGTCATAATCTTCACTTCATTGAAAAACATGGCCTTTCCAACAGACCCTCTTCGAAACCTTGATATTTTTGGATCAATAAAGAAATTATTTGGCCCTGCCTCTGTTAAACCATAGCCTTCTTTAAAAGATAATCCCTTCTCTTCAAATGCCTGATAAATTTCAAGTGGGCATGGCGCACCTCCCGATAGAAAAGTATGCATGGTTGGAAATGTCACATGTTTGAAGGAAGGGGTGTTCACCATCATATGATACATCGTTGGAACGAGTAAAACGATTGTACATCCTTCTTGATTAATAATTTGAATGGCGCGTTTGGGCTCAAAGTTTTTTGCAATTACAACCTTGCCTCCCATCATTAAAATTGGAATGGATAACGCATTAAGACCTCCTGTATGGAACATTGGCATATATGTTAATGTCACATCTTCTGCTGACAAATTCCAGCTCACAATTGTATTTATCCCGTTCCACAAAATAGATTGATGAGAAAGGACAACTCCTTTTGGTTTTCCTGTTGTTCCACCTGTATAAATAATCGCCAATGGATCTTCTTCTAGAATGCACTCCTCTTGGTCAATCGAAGTACTAACTACATTGAAAATCCGATGATACTCCTCAGAATCAATTTTTATGTTTTTCCTAGTTTTATGTCCTTTTAATAATTCCTCAAATTGGCTTGAAAATGCAACCAGTTTTGGTGACGAATTTGAAAGTATATACTTGATCTCTTCACTTGATAAGCGCCAATTTAGCGGTACAAAGATTGCCCCAATTTTTCCACATGCAAATAACAAATCGAAATAACTGACATCATTCGGAGATAGTAGTGCTACACGATCTCCCTTCTTGATTCCAATTGTTCTAAAAAAGCAAGCGATACTTTCCGCACGTTTATTTAGTTCCTGAAAGGTAAATCGGCTGCCAGTTTCTCCATCCACGACAGCAATCGAATCAGGTGATAGTCGAGCCCGATTTGCAATCCAATCCAGTTCCCACCTCACAACTATCTCTCCTTACGTCTTCTTAATTCTATTCTTACTATAGAAAACAGGAGTTACATAGAAGTTACATGAGGATAGTGAAGAGTTTAGGTTTAAATAGAAAGTCCAATTTGGTTATTTTTCTTCGGGTTGTTCGCTTGGTTTGAGAAATTCACTTTCGGTGTGGGCTTCATTAACGGATGAGTTACCAGCTTGTTATGTTTATTATTGAATAAGACGCTTTTTCTGAAAAAGGCCTTACCATTTTGTAGATTCCTTAAAGGAAAGGGGTTACAGGGACATTCATTCGATTATTCCCTTTGATTTGACCGTGAACAAGGCTCTCAGAGACATTTCTTTCAACATTCCTCTCTGATTTGTCCGTGAGCGAGGCTTTCAGAGACATTTCTTTCAACATTCTTCTCTGATTTGACTATGATCAATGTTTTCTATTCAACCAACTATCCATGAACTTCTCCGTTCCGCAGCTCTCTATTCGTCCTTATTCCAACAAGTATCTTTCACTTACAAAAAAAATTAGGGGCTAACAAGCCCCTAATTTACAACTTACATCATAATCCCACCATCAACATGCAAGGTTGTACCGTTCACATAATCGGCTTCATCGGAGGATAAAAATAAATACGCATTGGCGATATCCGATGGTTTCCCCAGTTTTTGAAGTGGAATCATTTGCTTTAATTGATTGATAACTTTTTCAGGCACGGTTGCCACCATTCCTGTTTCAATAAATCCGGGTACAACTGCATTGACGTTGATTCCTTTTCTGCCAAGTTCTTTTGCCCAGGTTTTTGTCATCCCTACTACCGCGGCCTTGGATGCTGCATAATTTGTTTGCCCAACATTACCGTATACACCCGTTACAGAAGAAGTGGAGACAATTTTTCCTTTACCATTTGCAATCAGATGTGGAACCACTGCTTGTGTGCAATTGAAAACGCCCGTTAAGTTCACATCAATAACCTTTTGAAAGTCCTCCTGAGAAATCTTTGTCAGCATTGCATCGCGAGTAATTCCCGCATTGTTTATTAAAATATCAATCTTACCAAATCGCTCCATTACAGCAGCGACCATTTGATCGACGCTGTTTCTATCTGCAACATCGACCTGAAAAAACTCTACATCTGCACCTTGTTCCTTCAGTTCTTTTGCTCTTTCAACCCCCGTTGTATCATAATCTGTTAAAGCAACCTTCGCACCCTCGCGTACAAATGTAATAGCTGCTTCTAGCCCAAGTCCATTTGCCGCTCCTGTGATGATTGCTACCTTATCCTTTAATCTCATTTTGCAGGCTCCTTTTGTTCGATAAATTCATGTATATGTTTTAATAACAAATCTAGGTTATCAATTAACGGAGAATGTCCACAGTCTGCTAATTCAATAAATGTTCCTACTTCACCTAAATCCTCAACTATTTCTTTTGTCATTTTATCTGTAATCACCAGGTCTCTATCACCACGTAAAATTAAGACTGGGATTTTAATCTTTTTCACAAGACCGTTTCCCTCAACCAATCCGTTATGATATTCACTGATATTATATTTATTTAATGAATAATAGACTTCAGCTAGATTTCTTTGTGTTAACATATCGTCTAAATATTCGTCATAATGATTCTCATCAGGCAAGTTATGGGTATAAATTAAAGCATTCCAAATCAATTTTAATACTTCTTTATTTCTAGTGTCATACGCATTTTGAATCGGAATAATTCTAAGTGGATCCTTTAAGATATCCTCATAAGTTTTAAGCCTCTTTGAATAATCCTCTTTCCCCTCTGAATTAACCTCATAAAGCGCAATACCTCTTGTTGAGACGGACTCCACTAATATCAACTTATTACAATATCCTGGATAATCCGCTACAAACTGCATTCCTACAGTACCACCAGTTGACCAACCAGCAATGATAAAATCTGATAAGCCTAATTCATCAACAAATAATTTGATATCATCAGAAAAGTCCTTTATCGATTGTATGGGCTTGTTATATGAGGATATTCCAAATCCTCTCATATCAACAGCGATAATTTTGTAATCGTTATCAATTTTATCAATTAATATATCCCAGTGCTTTGACGAAGTCATGTTACCATGTATAAGTAAAAGAACCTTTTCGCCACCCTCACGTTCCCGATATCCTAACGTTTCTCCATTTGCTAGATTGACAGTTTTCAGTTCGATAGCTGGCATGAACAATCCCCCCATTTTATTGCCGTGGCCCCCCACGCATATCCAATTCCTGCACTCACTAACACAACAAGATCTCTTTCTTTTATTTTACCTTTTTTTTCCGCTATTTCCAAAGAAAGAATTTGATCTATTTGACCGATGTGCCCATACTCATTTAGATAGATTGATCGCTCCTCAGATAGGCCTAATTCCTTTAACACGTAATCATGGGCTGATTTCTTCATGTGAAGTATACCTAAATAATCAATATCTTTCTCTGTATATCCACTTTTTTCTAACGCAGTTCGAATAACTTTAAGAAAGTTTTGCATGGACTTTTCTTCAAGCCGCTGCTTCATCCCCTCTGGGTCAAGGACATCGAGCATGTTTAATTTTTGCTCAAGCGCCTCTTTTGTGATTGGATTTTTTGTCCCCCCTGCTACAACGACAACATCCTCAGAAAATGTGCCATCTGTAATAAGATGACTTTCAAGGACGTGATTTTTTTGTACACCTCTTTGTAAAAGAATTGCACCTCCACCAGCTCCTAAATTATACATAAAACGAGTTCTCGGATTCTCGTAATCAATGAAATCTACATTGCGATATCCACCTGCAAGTAAAACCGTTTTAATAGAATCATCCGATCTCATCATATTCTTAGCCACTTTTAAAGCCATGATTGTCGTACCACAGCGCATCGCAACATCAAACCCCCAAGCATTAACAGCACCAAGCTCTTGTTGCATTTTAATTGCAGCTGTCCACAAGGGATATTCCTTATGTTCCTCACCAATATAAATGATTAAATCGATATCCAGTGGACTGATCTTGGCTTTATTTATAGCTTCTCTTGCTGCAATTATTCCCATTTCACACGTATGGTCATCAGGACCGGGAATTGGCTTTTTCAATATGCCCAGTTTCTTTTCAACAATTTCCTTTGGTATCCCGCTCCTTTTTGAAATGTCTTCTCCAGTTAGAAAATCCTTCGGAATATAAGTTCCTGTACTTATAATTCCAACTGATTGCAAAGTCAATGTGAGTCACTCCTCTATTACACGTTTCATGTACTGAACAGCATCATCTAAATCGGTAACAACTACTTCATCTTCCCCTTGAACATGGCTTACCTTTATCCGCCATTGCTTTTTCATTGTCTCACTATCTACATGAATTAAGGCACAACGGACAACGAATGAAGTTATGGTTTGATTATCATTCATGACCCTCTCTCCTTAGCCAGCTATTTTTTCTTTATCGACGTCTTTCGTTTTATTCGTTCCTTTTCTTTTATAAAACCACGATTTTACAGTTCCGACGATTCCCATTGGGAAGAACATAACGGCTAAAATATATAAAATGCCAAAGAAGATCATCCATCGTTCAAAAATCCAATGAACCTTTGCGAGTCCTGTTAGCCAATGATGGGCAAATTCAATTAGTCCCGCTCCAATAATTGCCCCAACAAGCGTCCCTACTCCACCAATGATTGTCATGAGAAGAGCATCCAATGTCACATCGAGCGCGAATACTGAAGTATTTACAAAACGTAGTGTAAGAACATACATGGAACCAGAAACACTTGCGATAACACCAGCTACAATACTTGCTATGATTTTATAATGAATCACATTGTAGCCTAGTGACTCTGTCCGAGGCTCATTTTCACGGATAGCTTGAAGAACTCTCCCTAGAGGAGATTCTGTGAATCTTTTTAATACTAAAAAGACAACAATCATTAGGATTAATGTAATAAAATAGAGAGTCATCCGATCTTTAAAGACATCCGGGATACGAAAGGTAAATCCGTCATTCCCCCTTGTTAACGACCTCCACTTTTCAGCAGCTACTAAAAACAATCCTGAGAATGCCAACGTCAGCATCGCATAAAAGTGACTTTTTAACCGTAATGAGAGTAAACCAACAACATAACTTAAAATGGCTGCCAGAATCATCCCAACAATAATCGAAAGTAGAAAAATAGGAACTGTTGGTTCAAAGCGATCTAACAGAATTCCTGTCGAATAGGCACCTATTCCAAAAAACATGGCATGCCCGAATGAAACAATCCCTGTAAAACCTAGTAAGATATCATAGCTCATTGCAAAGACAGCAAAAATAAAAATTTGTGTAAATAAAATTAATATACTTCTAGTATCATTGATAAATGGATAGCATAGAAGAAACACAGCTGCTGCAATGTAGATAATATTAGCTTTTGAAGAACCAGTAAGAAGCTTCATTTCCTCACCCCTTTGCACCGAATAATCCTTGTGGTCTAAAAATTAATACAACGGCCATTAGAAGCATATTAACTGCTAGTGATAATTCTGGGACATAGTAGGCCATGAAGGATCCCGATAACCCTACTAGGATTGCTGCAAACAGGGAACCTGTAATACTTCCCATACCACCAATAACAACGACAATAAATGCGAGTATTGCAAATTCCATTCCCATCTCTGCATAAATTTGGCCGGAGTAGGGTCCTAGTAATACACCACCTAGTGCTGCCATAGCTGCACCTACCATAAAGACAAGCATAAAAATCCTTTTAATATTGATTCCAAGTGACTGAACCATTTCCTTGTTAATTACACCGGCACGAACAATTAATCCGATTTTTGTATTTTTAAGGATATAGTAAATGAGGAAGAAAACTAGAAATCCAATGAATATGATAAACAGCCGGTATTTGATTAAAATCACCCCGCCAAACTCCCAGCTCCCACTTAAATATTCAGGGGTTTTCGCACTCAATTGGTTCGGTCCCCAAACTACCTTCAACATTTCAGAAAGAACGATCATAACCCCTAGCGTTATCAAGATTTGCTGAACATGATTTCCATATACAGGAGTAACGATGAATTTTTCCATAAGTAAGCCTAGAATAAGACCGGTTATTAGTGCAGTAATAATTCCGGCAACAAAGCTTCCAGTTTGCCCATATGACCAAACCCCTGCATAAGCTCCCCAGGCAAACAAACCTCCATGTGCAAAGTTTAGGACATCCATAAGACCAAAAATCAAGGTTAACCCTGCCGCAAGTAGGAATACTAACATACCTGTAGCAAGGCCGTTAATCGTTAAGTTGATGATTGCTTCCACAAATTTTTCCTCCTTTCGCAAATGTTTCCGACTAAGCAATTCCTAAATATTGTTTACGGAGATGTTCATTTTCTTTTAACTCCTTCATTTCACCATGATGTACGGTTCTTCCATCGTCAATAATAAAAAAGCGATCCCCAATCGTACTTGCCATGATAAAGTTTTGCTCCACAAGAACAATTGTCGTTTTTGACTTCATCTCTTGAATGGATTCCATTACTTTTTCAACAACAATTGGTGCTAGTCCCTTACTTGGTTCGTCAATGAGCAATAAGTCATTGTTATTGACATATGCTCTGGCAATTGAGAGCATTTGTTTTTGTCCACCACTCAGGTTTCCACCCTTTCTTTTCCAGAACTTCTTCAAATCTGGAAACAGATTCAAAATATAATCTAGGCGCTCCTTCGTTTCTTCATTCTCCTTTTTGATTGCAACTTTCATATTTTCTTCTACAGTCAACTCCCCGAATATACCTTGGTCCTCAGGGACATAACCAATTCCTTTTGTGGCAATATGGTAGGTTGCTAAACCCGAAATGCTTTCACCATTAAATTCTATTTTTCCTTTAGCTGGAGGATTAAGTCCCATTATCGACCTTAAGGTAGTTGTTTTGCCTGCACCATTTCTGCCTAATAAAACGGTAACCTCTCCTTTTTTAGCCTCAAATGAAATGCCTTGAAGTATATGAAATTGATCGATATAGGTTTCAATTCCCTCAACCTTAAGATGCAGTGTCATCGTACAAACCTCCTAAATACGCTGATTGAACTGTTTCATTGTTCATGATTTCTTCAGGTGTTCCATCAGCAAGTAATCTGCCGTTAAATAAGACCATCACACTATCAGAAAGATCAAGAATCATATCCATTTTGTGTTCAATCAAAATGATTGTGCGATTCCCTTCCTCCTTAATTTTTTTGATAACTTCTAGGATTGCAGGAACCTCCTCAAGTGACATTCCTGCAGTTGGTTCATCAAGTAATAGAACCTCCGTCTCCAATGCTAATAACATAGCTATTTCTAACTTGCGTTTTTCACCATGTGCAAGGTTTTTTGCAATTGCATCAGCTTTATTATCAAGAAGAACAAGCGATAATATCTGTAATGCCTTTTCTTCGAATTGTCGGTATTTACGGAAGTGCTTAAACATTTGGTAGCGAACACCAGCTACCGATTGAACGGCTAATCGTACGTTTTCAAGTACCGTCAGATTTGGAAAAACATTAGTTATCTGAAAGGAGCGACCGATTCCTTTACGTGTACGTGTTGTTGGAGATAAATTTGTAATATCATCTCCTTTTAAAAGAACTTGGCCAGCAGTCGGTGTAAGCTGACCACTTAATAAATTGAAAAAAGTTGTTTTGCCAGCACCATTGGGACCAATAATTGATTTGAAGTGGTTCGGAGGAACTGAAAAATTCACATTATCAACAGCGATATGACCTCCAAAAGCAATTGTCAGGTTTTTCGTTTCAATAATATTCATCACGTTTCTTCACCTCTTTTTTCTAAAAGTAAGCTTCGGTAGTAATCCTACCGAAGCTTATCGTTCAAATTAGTTGCGAACTGGCGGAGCAGTTTCTTCTGGGCTTAACTCTCTCATTAAGACCGGAACTGGATAATCGACACCATCAACCTTTTCCAGGCGAATCGCATATAAAGTTTGAAGAGCTTGGTGATCCTCTTCACGGAATGTCATTTGTCCTTTCGGTGTATCAAAGCTCATTCCTTCCAATGCTTCGATTAGCTTATCTGCATTTGTATCGCCATCTGTCTTCTTAATCGCTTCCACAATTGCTAAGGCAGCGGTCATTCCTCCAGGTGTAAATAGGTCAGGAACCTCACCATTAAACTTTTCTTTGTGCTTTTCTACTAACCAATCGTTAATCTCATTTTTCGGAAGCTGATGATAGTACACTGTGAATCCTTCCATTCCAACTAACGCTTCCATTGTTGCAAGTGCTGGGATATCTGGAGCACCTGTCGATATTTTAATTCCATTTTCTTGGACTTTCATATCTGCAATTTGGTTCCACGGTGAATTTGCACCTGCCCACACAACAAATAAATAATCAGGCTTTGCTTCAATAATCTTTTGGATATTTGAAGTAAAGTCAGTTGCTGCAGGATCTGCATATTCCTCATGGATAATCTCAGCACCTAAATTTTCGGCGGCCTCCTTAAAGGCTGCAACTCCATCTCGACCGAAAGCATAATCTGGTGCAAGGGTTGCAATTTTAACCCCTTCTTTTGCAATCGCTGCAGCGCCTGCAACCGCATCCTGTGATGAATTACGGGCTGTTCTAAATATATACTCATTCCAGTCTGCACCTGTAATACTGTCCGCTGCAGCTGGTTCAACAATCATAATCTTTTCATATTCTTCAGCTAATGGAAGAACTGCTAATGTATCTGCTGAACTGGATGATCCAACTAAGAAGTCAACTCCGTCTTCCTCAATTAACTTTGTAGCCTTTTGAATTGCAACTTCTGGTTTTGTTTCAGTATCCTCTACAATGAATTGGATCTTTTGGCCATTTACTTCCATTGTTCCGTCTGTGGCGTACTCTAGGCCGAGTTCAAATCCTTGTGTTGATTGCTTGCCGTAGGATTCAAGCCCACCACTTAATGAAGCAAGCACACCGATTTTAATTGGATCCTTTGTTTCTTCTGCCGGTTTGCCTGAGTCACCTGAGCTTGGATTCTCTTCTTCTGTAGTCGATGATCCTGAGCTACATGCTGCAGCAATCACCATCAGCATGGCAAGCATGCTTAAAAAAAGCATTTTACGAAATGAGAACTTCTTCATTTTTCCTTCCCCCTTATGTTCGTTGAAACTGTAAAACCTTGCATTCATCGTACTTGAGGATAGTTACAACTGAGTTACAAGTTCAATTTAGAATTTTTCAGCCACCCTTCCATTGAATAACAGTAGCAGCCCATGTATAACCTGTTCCTGCACTTACTGCAACAGCTATGTCCCCATTAGATAACTTACCTTGCTCTTTTGCAAAATGAAGACCAATACATGGGTCAAGTGCTGACATATGTCCATGATGTTCTAAATAAATTGTGTTTTCTTCTGGTATTTGTAATGTTTGAAGTAGTTCTCTAAACATGGAGCGTTTCGTATGTAGAGGGAGAAGAACTTTTATATCATGTGGTGAATACCTGCTTTTTTTTAGTGCTTGACGAATCACTTTTTCAAAGTTTGGTATAGAGACAGGGTCAAGTCTTTTTTTCATACTTGTTGGATTAACAACATCAATATAATGTTGTCTATTCCTCACTGTTTCGAAGCTGGGAAACAGTTTAGATCCTCCAGCCGGTACACGAACATCTTCATAGAATGAACCGTCCGTGATTATTGAGCTTTCGAGAATGGCACTAGTGGTTGAATTTTTCTTAATCAATGCTGCTGTCCCGCCATCTCCAAAATTAAACATAAACCTGGAACGAGGATTATCATAATCAATAATTTGAGATTCTTTACTGCCCCCAACGAGTAAAATATTCTCAATTGTTTCGTCAGATCGAAGCATATCCTTTGCCACTTTTAAAGCAATTGGAAAACAAGAACTCACATTCATTAATTCAAATGCATATGCGTTTTTCGTTCCTAGCTCATATTGAAGCTTTGGGGCACATGACCAAACTAAATAATCCTTATGTGGACTCCCAAAATAGATAACAACATCGATAGATAAAGGATCTATTTTTGATACTATTTGTTTTGCTGCTGCAATTCCGAGGTCAGTTGCCTGCATTGTGTCATCAGACACATGTTTTTGATACAAACCGAACTTTTCAATGATAACTTGTTCAGGAATCCCTGTTTTTTTAGACAAGACTTCCGCTGTTTCAATTCCTTCTGGAAAATATACACTTGTTTCGTCAATTCCGATATTTATCATCCCAATACTCCTTTTGATGGAACCCTCATAACTGCTTTCCCTGTTATGACAAGTTCGCCTTTTTGATTAATATGAGATCACTAGCTGGTTCTTCTGAATTTTCCCGGTTGCGTTCCTTGGAAGTTGATCGATAAACACTATTTTTTTTGGAATCTTGTATCTTGCTAGAAACGTATTACAATATTCGATTATTTCATCTTCATTAAGTAAACTCTCTTTCTTTTTTACAACAAAAGCTACTGGAGTTTCTCCCCATTTCGCATCAACAACTCCAATCACCGCTACTTCTACAACATCTGCTATCTGACCGATTATTTGTTCGACTTCCAATGGATAAATGTTTTCTCCACCTGAAATAATCATTTCTTTTTTCCTACCCACGATATATAAAAATCCATCTTCATCAACCCTTGCTAAATCTCCAGTGTATAGCCATCCATCACGAAGAGCTTCAGCTGTGGCTTCCGGTTTATTCCAGTATTCCTTCATTACATTTGGACCACGGACAACTAGTTCTCCAACGTCTCCCCTATTAACAATTGAACCCTCTAAATTTATTAATTTATAATCACAATACATAACTGGCTTTCCAATCGATCCGATTTTCCGTTTTGCGTCCTCTTTCGAAAGCATAAATAATGTTGGTGATGTTTCAGTCATCCCAAAGCCTTGACCAAATAATAGCCCTTTTTCAAAAAAAGCTTGAATAAGTTGACGAGGACATGGTGCACCACCATTATAAAACCATCGAACAGATTGCAAATTTGTTTTTCCAAATGAAGGACTATGCAAAATAGCCTGATGAATTGTAGGAACGCCCATTACAATTGTCACTTGATGTTGCTCAATCATTGATAAAGCCTTCTCAGAATCAAATTTCCCCTCAGGTAAGACTATGGTCCCTCCAGTAAAGAGTGTCGGAAATGCAAATAAGCCAATCCCTCCAATATGAAACAGTGGAAGTAAAACAAGTGAACGGTCATTTGATGTGATATCAATTGCAGTACAATTATTAACTGCATTCCAAAACATATTACTTTGTGTTAAAACCGCACCCTTCGGTTTTCCAGTTGTTCCCGAAGTGTAACAAATTAAATAGGAAGCGTTTTCATTTATATCAACTGGAACATTATCATTCTCAGCTTTTAGATGTTGTATTGCGTCAATAGAAACTATTTCTTTCAGGCAAGTTTCCTTTTGCAAGGAAAATGATGTTTTTTGATAGATTTCTTCTGCAAATAGCACCTCTGTCCCACTGTCATTTAATTGATACATAAGCTCATTTACTGTTAAACGAAGATTTAGTGGGACAGCAATACATTCAATCTTTGCGATTGCAAAAAGCAATACAATGTATTCATATCTATTCTGAGACAAAATCGCAATTCGTTCCCCAGTTTTTATACCTAACTTGAATTTCAAGAAGAAAGCTAACTTATTTACATCTTGACTCAGGGTTTTATATGTGACTTGTTCCGTTTCTGTGATGATGGCAATACGCTTCGGATGTAATTCAGCTCTTTTTTCAATCCAATAAGCAATGCCTTGCATGATTTACACTCCTCTCTATTCTTTTTTAAGCCCTTCAAAAATGAGTGTCATGGCTGCTTCAAACGCCTCCTCTGGGACATCCTGTTGCTCCCAATACACCCATCTCATCCCAAGAAATTGACCAATTGACATTAAGCAATACGCTACCGTTTCTTGATCGATTTCTTTAAATTCCCCAACATTGATTCCAGCAGTAAGACTTTTTAAAAATCCATTTGCGAGTTTATCATAATACCAGCGATAAAGGTCTTTATCTACCACTACCGCTTGTTGAACAATACTATATAAATTTCTACGACTTTTTACCCAATTAAAGAAAGCCTTGAATCCTTTCCGTTGTGCATCTTCGTAATTGTTGGATTTACGCATTTCTTCTTTAATTGCTAAACGAAGTTCACGACTATATTGCTGAATTAGTTCGTCAAAGATATCTTTTTTTGAGGGAAAATAATTATAAAATGTACCTTGAGCAACTTTTGCTTCTTGCGAAATATTTACAATTGAAGTTTCATAGTATCCCTTTTGTCCAAATACCTCCTCTGCTGCGCGTAAAAGTTTCTCTCTTGTTTCTTGCCCTTTTTGTGTCAATACTTTTTCTTCTGACTTTATAATTTCTGACACCTGAATCACCTCTCAGTTTCTATTATATATACTTTTTTTGAATTTTACAACAATTAATTCAAAAAAAATAAACTACTATCATGTAGTAGTTTATTGGAGTTTCTTTTATCTATTTTTGTGTTTGAAGGACCATTTCGTACATTTGTTTTGTAGGTTGCATTGGGTCTACTCCTAGTTCTTCCTGCAATGCAGCTACACATTTTCTGTACCACTTGATTGCCTGGGGACGGTTGTTTTTATGATAATAGCAAAACATCAATAACCGATATGCTTCTTCCCATGTTCGATCCTTTTCTAGAATTTGTTCACACCAATATATGGCTTCTTCAAATTCTTCCGTTTGAACAAAACCTTGTGCAATGCGTTCAGCTCCCCGTAAAAATAATACTTGAAGCCTCTCCCTCTCACCCAAGCACCAATCTTCATATCTTCGGTTTGGTAAATAATCACCTTCATAGTATTCTAATGCCCGCCGTAAGCATTTGATAATCTGATCTGTATCCTTTTCATGCAAACCTGCATGGATCCATTCTTCGAATTCGATAATATCCAACTGATAGCCAGCTTCCTGATTCAACCCATAAGATGATCCTTCCCGTTGGATAAAAAAAGGAGTCGATCTAGCGACACGGTTTGGCTCTAATGCATTGTTTAATGCATTTAAAGCAACCTTAAAATCTCTTGCCGCTGCTGCTTCTTCATGCTCTGGCCAAAGCATCGCAAAAATTTCTTCGCGTGCAATCATTCGATTTCGCATCGTAACAAAGAACTCAAGCAACTCCTTTGCCTTTCCACGCTGCCAATCCGATTCCTCCACCTCTTGACTGCCAAGCCACACTCGGAATTTTCCTAAAGTTTGAATTCGTAATGTGTAACCAGGATGAGAGGTGATATTTGAATATCCTAAATCATTTAGCAATTGATTTACATACGGAAGATGTATTCCTTCCTTTTGAGCTTCTAGTAATAAAGGCACAATATTATATAAATCTAGCGGTCCAAAAGTCGTCCGTTTTGTTAGGATAAAATCATATCCTCCAACCTGCAATTTCTTGAGAAAGTTCATAATAAACCCTTTAAAAGCTTCTCGGTTCTTCTGATAAAAATAGAGAAATGCAAACCAAAGCTGCGTTAGTACAATTCCATATTGGTCACCACAATTTGTATACAAAGCCTCACATCTTGTTAAATATTGTTCAGCCTCTTCCCATTTTTCATTATGAACAGAAGAAATCCCCATGCATAATAAAATTAGTGCAGATAACCAAGCGTCCTTTACCTTTTCTGTCTCATCTAAGGCCCTATTACCATATTCAATGGCCCGGTCATATAATCCTCGATTTCCATTTAGAAGACATAAGCCCATTAATGGTTCTGCCTTTCCTCTTGATACATTTATTTCATCCATTATTTCAAGAGCTGTTTCATAGCATTGTGATGCTAAAGAAGAATCATATTTATCGAGTAGTTGCACCGCATGTCCCATCCGAATCCAGCCACAAGCCTCAACAAATGGTGCTTGAAATTGAACTCCTTGCTTTATCCCGGATTCTGCGAGTTCTTTTGCCTCTTGCCCATTTCCCATAAAGGCTTCGATTAAGGATAATAGTAGATCTGTTTCGCGATGAGATTGCTGTAAATGAATGGTTTTCTGATTTCTTTCAACCACTTTCTTTTGTGAAAGAATTTTTTTCGCTTCTACAAGTTTACCAGTTCGTAAATAAAGCCTAGATTCCAAGTTTCCATCTAATAGTGGAATATTTAGGCTTCTCCCTTTTTCAAACCATTTTTTCGCTTTATTCGCTTGGCCCGCATTTGCGAGATTTTCAGCCATTAATTGGTATAATCTACTTTTATCCTCATTTGAGGAGGACTCCTTTTCTTCAAGAGCCTCAATCGCCTGTAATAAATAGCGCTCGGCCTTTCCCGGTTGGATTGTATCAAGATAGATTCTCGCTTGTCCTTCATAGGCCTTACTTAAACTCCGAAGGTCTCTGGCAGACTCTGCTAGGTGTATTGTTTTTATGTAACAAGCCTCAGCCTCTTCATAGGAACACCGGTACCTCAATGCTTCCCCCTTATATAGCCATAATAAGTAATAATGACTCATAAGTGATTCTGGAATGCTTTTTATCCGGTCCAACAAACCCTCAAGTTGCCCGTTTTGAATCATTTTCTCTCCATAATGGTGGAGAATTTCTGCTATTCTCTCAAAATCTCGAATTGCCTCAAGATGATATATTGCTTGATTAAAATCACCAATTCGTTGATAATATCTTGCAGTTTGAATATGGAGGTTATAAAAGTGCCTATCATTCGTCGAAAATAGCCTTTGCTCAAGAAACTCCTTAAACAAAGCATGATATCGATACTGCCCTTCTCCAATCGAAAGTAAAAAAAGATTATGATCAGAAAGCTCCTTTAACATTTCTGCTGAACTTCGAATACCTAATACCTCATCACATACCTTTCCATTTACTTCCTCAAAAATGCATGTGTTCTCTAGAAATTGCTGGATCATTGGAGGTTGTTTCATAAATACCTCCATCGCAAGGAAACGGAATAACTCATCAAGTGTTTTTGATTTATTATTTAAAATCGATTCCAATCCACCGTCAGAAGAAAGCTGTTGGCGAATCATGCCAATCGCAATAATCCATCCTTCTGTTAGTGAAAAGATTTTTTCAATTTCTTTCTCAGTCATATCCCCTTCATACAAATCACTTAACAGTACTTCAACCTCATCATATGAAAACATAAGGTCCCGCTGCCTTATTTCTAAGAGTTCTTCTTTCACGATCATCGAAGTCAGGAAATCCCAGGAAGGTTTTTTCCTACTAGAGATTACAAGATTTAAATTGGGTGGAAGATGTTGAATCAACCATGTCATCCATTGGTCAATTGAAGAAGAATGCTGAATCAAATGGTAGTCATCGATGACGAGCATAATATTCGAATCTAGTATGGTAATTTCATTGATAAATAACGAGCACAGTGTTCGTATTTCTTCATCACGTACATATCTTTCAATATTTTCAACATAAAGCAGGAGTTCTGTTCCAAAACCTTGGTGGTTTTTGCGTATAGCATAGACCATATATATTAAAAATGGAATAATGTCATCGTCACTTGGTCCGACACTATACCAACATGACAACTTTTTTTGATCACGAATATAAGATGCAAGTGCAGTTGTTTTACCATATCCAGCTCCAGAATGCAGAATGGTTAGCGGATATCGTGGAATCGTTTTCATTTTTTTCATCAATGAAGGTCTTCTTAATATGGTGTCCTTTAAGTTCGGTGGAGTAATTTTTGTTTGTAGAACTTGTATCTTGGTACCCATCCCAAAACCCCCCTTCTTCTAAAATTGATAAATTTGGTACCATTTTATCATATCCAAGCTAAAAAAGAACTCGAATTTCGACTGAGTTCTTTGTGGTGGTATAGATGATTTATAAAGTTCTTCTTAGTGTAATAGTTCCATTTTGTCGAAAGGCCAGTATTTGATATTAACCTTTCCCACAACTTGTTCCATCTTTACAAAACCAAAATGGCGACTATCCCAACTGTCTATGCGATTATCGCCAATCACGAAAATATGATTTTCTGGAACAGTTGATTTTCCTGCCACTTCTTCAAGGGTAAAATCACCGGTTAATTGCCCAACGAATAGCTTCTTTTTAAAAGTATCTAAAAATGGTTCGGGAACACTTTTTCCGTTTACATATAGTACATCGTCACGATACTCGATATGATCACCTGGCAATCCAATAACCCGCTTTACAAAATCTTCTTCCTTATTTTTATGGAATACGACAATATCAAAGCGGTCAAGTTCTCCAATTTTCATCCCAAACTTGTTGACCATTAGAAGGTTTCCATCCTCGAGGGTTGGCATCATCGATTCACCCTCGACTATATAATTTGTAAAAAAGAAGGTTCGCAAAAAAACAACAATGATCAAACTGATTCCTAATGATTTAATAAAAGAAAAATGATGTTTATTCTTTGCTGGGGTTTCCTCCATCTACACTCCACCCTTCACTTTAGCATTTTATGCCTCATCTTCCGTAAGACGAGTCGGCTTAACTTTTAATCTTGCTTCAACCCTTTTACCTACAACCCATAGGACAAATATTATAACAACTACAATTATCGTTCGAACTGGCTGTTGAAAAAGAGCTCGTATATCATAACCTATGAAGCTAATGGTGAATATCATTACTAATTTTCCACATAAAACTGCTAAAACAAATTGAGGTGTACTTACTCTCGAAAGCCCGGCTACTAGATTGATTGCCGCTGATGGGGTAAAAGGAAAACATAATAGGAGGAATATTGGACCAAATCCGTGCCGTTCAACCCAGTTAATAAGGCCTTTCACTTTTTTATGGCGACTGACAAATGAAAAGAATCTTTTTTGACCATACTTACGAACTAGGAAAAAGACAAGGAGAGAACCACCAATTGCCCCTACCCATGAATACAAAAACCCAAGCCAAAGTCCAAATGCATTCGCATTCGCTACAACAAATGCAACAAGTGGTAGAAACGGGAGAAACGCTTCTAACATTGGAAGAAAAATTCCAGGCAATGGACCAAATGACCGATAATCCTTTAATAATTCTTCAATATTTTTTAGTGTAATGAGTTCTTTGATTGCTTCTATGTCCATAAGAATCTCCTTGTTAACTTACTACCTTTATTGTACACCCAATTGGGCATTACTACCAAAAATAATTTTCATATAGAAAAAGACACTAGAACTTAGATTAATGGATCCCGACTGGGTTGCAAACAGACCGGCTATCATTAAAAAATGCATATGATTTCTAATGTCAAATAAAAATAAAAATGATAGTCAAAAAGCTACGAAGAAATAAAATCTTCGGACAATCGAATTTAACTTAGTCACAGTTTTGTCTGAAGTTGAAATAGTTTCAGACAAAGGAACGGCACTTTTTACGTCGTTGTGTTTTAGTTAAGGGGACTTCGGACAAGGATGGGCACTTTCTCCTTGCTGTGTCCGATGTTTAGGGATCTTCAGACAAGGATCGGCACTTTCTCATTTGGCGAGTCCGAAGTTTAGGGAACTTCAGACAGGGAAAGGTACTTTTACCTTTGCTGTGTCCGAAGTTAAAGGAACTTCGGACAAGGATCGGCACTTTGACCTTTGGTGTGTCCGAAGTTTAGGGAACTTCGGACTGGATCAGCACTTTCTGCTTTGCTGTGTCCGAAGTTGAGATAGCTTCAGACAAGAATAAGCACTTTCTGCTTTGCTGTGTCCGATGTTGAGATAGCTTCAGACAAGGATCGGTACTTTCTACTTTGGCGAGTCCGAAGTTTAGGGAACTTCGGACAAGATTGGCACTTTCTGCTTTGTTGTATCCGAAGTTTAGGGGACTTCAGACAAGGATCGGCACTTTCAACTTTGCTGTGTCCGAAGTTTAGGGATCTTCAGACAAGGATCGGCACTTTCAACTTTGCTGTGTCCGAAGTTTAGGGATCTTCAGACAGGGAAAGGTACTTTTACCTTTGCTGTGTCCGAAGTTTAGGGATCTTCAGACAGAGAAAGGTACTTTTACCTTTGCTGTGTCCGAAGTTAAGGGAACTTCAGACAAGGATCGGTACTTTCTGTTTTGGTGAGTCCGAAGTTTAGGGAACTTCGGACAAGATTGGCACTTTCTGTTTTGCTGTGTCCGAAGTTTAGGGATCTTCAGACAGGGAAAGGTACTTTTACCTTTGCTGTGTCCGAAGTTGAGATAGCTTCAGACAAGGATAAGCACTTTCTGCTTTGTTGTGTCCGAAGTTTAGGGATCTTCAGACAGGGAAATGTACTTTCTGCTTTGGCGAGTCCGAAGTTTAGGGATCTTCAGACAGAGAAAGGTACTTTTACCTTTGCTGTGTCCGAAGTTTAGGGATCTTCAGACAAGGAACGGCACTATCTCCTTTGCTGTGTCCGATGTTTAGAGATCTTCAGACAGGGAAAGGTACTTTTACCTTTGCTGTGTCCGAAGTTGAGATAGCTTCAGACAAGAATAAGCACTTTCTGCTTTGCTGTGTCCGAAGTTTAGGGAACTTCAGACAGGGAAAGGTACTTTTACCTTTGCTATGTCCGAAGTTTAGGGGACTTCAGACAAGGAACGGAACTTTCTCCTTTGCTGTGTCCGAAGTTTAGGGATCTTCAGACAGGGATCGGCACTTTAACCTTTGGTGTGTCCGAAGTTGAGATAGCTTCAGACAAGGATGGCAACTTTCACCTACGTTGTGTCCGAAGTTAAGGGAACTTCAGACAAGGATCGGCACTTTCTGCTTTGCTGTGTCCGAAGACTAGGGAACTTTGGACAAGGATGGGCACTTTCACCTACGTTGTGTCCGAAGTTGAGATAGCTTCAGACACGGGACTTTCTTGGATATAAAACAATCAACCTATTTTCACTCATATTCACACCGTACAACACGTATTGGTACACTCAAAAAACGGGATGTTAATATGAACTTTTTTAAATCAGCATAAATATATCAAAAAAAATTAAAGCGTGAATTCATATGTGAATTCACGCTAAAAGTATATAGTGATTAACTGTTATGCACCCAGAATCACCCGTTAATTACACGAGATATTCTACAAACCAATCTTTAATATGGTCAAGGCGTGCCACCCTTAATTTAGGATTTCCGCTTCTAGATAATTCATGGTTAGCACCTGGGAAACGAACAAATTTTGTTGGTTTCTTTTGGTGTTTCAATGCAACATAGAACTGCTCTGCCTGTTCGATTGGACAACGGAAATCACGCTCACCATGGATGATTAATAAAGGAGTTTCTACATTCCCAACATATTTGAGTGGTGAATGGTTCCATAACTTTTCTGGATCTTCAAGGAAATTGCCTTTTAACTCCCACTCAGTAAAGAAGTAGCCAATATCACTTACCCCATAAAAGCTAAGCCAGTTTGAAATTGAACGTTGTGTAACGGCGGCTTTAAATCGATTTGTATGACCGACGATCCAGTTCGTCATGAAACCACCATAGCTTCCACCTGTTACACCAAGTTTTGTTTCATCAACAAAATCAAAATGATCCACTGCATAGTCAGTTGCTGCCATCACGTCTAAATAATCCTTGCCGCCATAATCACCTCGAACAGCATCAACAAATTGCTGACCATAGCCATGACTACCGCGTGGATTAGTAAAGATAACAACAAATCCCTTACTAGTTAACACTTGAAATTCATGGAAATACGTATTGGCATACATCGCATGAGGACCACCATGTACTTCAATAATTGTTGGATACTTTTTACCTTCTTCATAACCAACTGGCTTCATCACCCAGCCATTAATTTCCCAACCATCTGGGGCATTAAATGTAAAGCTTTGCGCATCAGACAATTCAATATCCTGTAAAAACTTTTCATTTACATTTGTGAGTCGATTTATTTCTCCAGTACTCAAATCTAAATAATATAAATCCCCTGGTTCTGTTGGTTTACTGATACCAACAACTGCCTTATGATTATTTACTGTTAGTGCAAATACATGCTGGTTCTCGAATAATGATGGATAGACTTCACCCTCAATAGATCCATAATAAACCCCTGTACTACCATGGTTAGTTAATAGAAAGTAAAAACTTCTACTATCTTCGTTCCAGATGACACCAGGATTGGATCCCCCTAATTGGAAGTCAGCAGCAACACAATCTCCTACATAAGCATCTAACTCACTTGTTAAACAAGTTAGCTCAGCACTTTCAATTGTATATAACCAAATTTTTGGTAAAGTGGCTCCTGCAAATTCTTGTTCATGTCCAACTAATGCAATATATTGGCCATCAGGAGACCAAGAAGGAGTACCAAAGTTCCCTGAGCCGTTCGTAATCTTTTCATAGCTCTTATCTTTGAGCGACATCACATAGACATCAGAAATCAAGTTATAATCTGAATCCTCATTGATATCTCCTACAAATGTAATTTTTGATCCATCAGGAGACCAACATCCTGCCGTATAATCATGTTCGCCTGATGTTAATTGCTCCACTGCACCAGTAGCTACATCTACCAATGCAAGATGTTGATTTTTGTTATCTAGAAATCCAGCTGCGTCAGATTTATAACGGATTCTTTCAACGATCATCGGTTCAAGATGTTTCTCATCTTCTTCCTTCTTCTTCTTTTCTTTATCCGTAACGCTCTCGTCATGTGCTAATGAAGTAGTAAATAAGATCTTTGAACCATCCGGTGACCAGATCGGATTTCGTGCTCCATTTGCACAATATGTAATTTGTTTTGGTTCACCACCATCTGTATGCAAGCAATAGATTTGCTGTTTTCCAGAACGATTCGATACAAATGCAATAGATTCTCCAGTCGGGGACCAACGTGGCGACCCATCTCTCACATCACCAAAAGTCCATTGAGTAACTTTACCCTCAA
The DNA here is from genome assembly GCF_059759275.1 of Ferdinandcohnia sp. GQ5. Classification (NCBI taxonomy): domain Bacteria; kingdom Bacillati; phylum Bacillota; class Bacilli; order Caryophanales; family Bacillaceae; genus Ferdinandcohnia; species Ferdinandcohnia sp. GQ5. The sequence goes on along the minus strand of NZ_JCAXEW010000009.1, from coordinate 128,903 downwards.
CAGTGCCAACATATAAATGTGAGTTATACTCGTGCTTATCCTTATTAATTTCAGTCTCCACAAACACAAATTTGCTTCCATCCGGAGAAAGCTGTGGATCATTGACTGTTTTTAATTCATATAAATCCTCTGCTACGATGCCTCTACGTTTTATCTCTGTCATTCTTCTCCCGTCCTTTGTTTACGAATTGTCATTGTAGTACCTCATACATGATGCACCACTAATAAAAGTATTTCGACACTAGAAATACTTTTTCCTTCTCTCTTCTTGATTCTTCTAAAAATATGTCTTATCATATATACAAACATACGTTCTAAAAAAGAGGGATAATCATGACAAGAATACCTGAGGATGACCGAGCTATTTTTGAAAAAGCTATCTTTTTACCTATGGTTCTTACCATCCTTAATCGTGATCTGACAGCAATAGAAACCGCTGGCTTTAAGTTAAAGAAGCCATATCTCCATTTACTTGAACATACAATGAAGATGGTTCAAAAAGACCTCTATACAATTAAACAACAAATGAAAAAGAAAAATATGAAGGTATGGGAAAAACAAAGAGATGAGGCATTCACATTATTTTCATTCATGTATCGAGGCTATGAAGAGGAACATAACTACTTTAACCCACGGATTCGAAATGAAGTTCAACAGTTGCTTGAATCTTATTTCATCGAAAAGACATTGACTAACAATGAACAAACGTAAGGCTGGGAAAACCAATTCATTATTGGCAATCAGATTAGTTTGGAATACTTGGATCGTTTTGAGGATTTAATACAAAATTTATGCGTTTATTTGGCTTGTCCATTCTATTGGTAACAATCGTTCGCAGTTGTGCAGTTCTATGGAGTTGGTTTTGAAAGGAGCCTTTCGAGATTTGCAATTTAATGGCTTGCTTATTTGTAAAAATAACAGTTGTGTTCTCGTTCACACTGTATCTACAATCTGAAACATAGTTATGAGATAGCCATGCGCAGTCTTGCTTTGTTGGCGATGCGGTAGGAAATAAAAAAATCTTATTAGACGCTTCAACAATAATCGGTGCTTTATGGGTTACCCCCATAATTTCACGTGTCCCTTCTTGCCTGCCCTTAAGCGAGCTTCCAAAATAACGGCAGCTTCGGTCAACAATCTCAGTCGGCTTCATAGCAACAACATATTCACCTTCAACTTCAAGTACCCTTGAACAAGTATTTTTACCTATTTCAATAGGTAATACCGCCATAGTGTCTGGATTAATTTCATATTCCATCAAATAATTCGTTTGCTTAACCTCCATCTATTCATCCCCCTTTAAATTATTCTAATATTTTTACTAATGGAAGCATTTTCATATTAGCATTACTAGGTATTTATAACTATACAGTTCACAAAAAATTCACAAAAAAAGAGTGGAATTCTTTCTAAAATGTTTTTTTGGATGCAAAAACATTTTTAAAAGAAGACCACCGAGTTTATTTTCTGCTATGAATTTTCATTTATTTGTCCTAGCTCTTTTTCGGCCAGATAGGAGTTTGCTTGTTCTAATGTCGTATGCTCATCCACCGAATTACCCGCATAAGCAGATTCTGAAAGAAAAGGATTATTTGTGTCTAGGACATTTGACATGCCGAAAACTGGATTTAATGGTGTATTCTTTGGGATATCGTGATTTGAACCCTCATCTAAATTATTTTTCATATTTTTCCACCTCCATTCTTATCATGCATGAAAATATAAATTATCATACAAGAATTTAACTTTAGTCAGTTAAAGTTTGCCTAGACACTATTAGTATTCCAAATAAATTTTTAAAAAGTCTAAAAATTCGGTTGATTTTACGTGTCCACCTAAATATACTATTAAAAAGGATTAGGAGTGAGCTTTCATGAAAAAAAGAAAAACATACTCTGAGATCATGAAGTCACGGGATACGAAAAATTTCAAAGCACCTAGGGAATCGGTATTAGACATATATATTCAAATGATTATCGATGAGAGCCTATTTAAACGAAGAAAAGAGCTTTTGGAAACGAGGGTTAATGAAGCAATTGACTCAAAAAATGAAGGATTGTTTATGGAAGCTTCAGCGGAGTACCGCAAATTATTTAGCAAAACGTCATAATATAAAATTGTAAAGTCCAAGAATAACCGAATAAAAACTGACTAACAATATGTTAGCCAGTTTTTTTAGGCGTCTTATTTTGAAAATTGTGCTTCCTCGGTAGAGCCTTTTAAAGCAGTCGTAGATGATGTTCCTCCCGTAATAACCTGTGCCACTTCATCAAAATATCCTGTTCCTACTTCACGCTGATGTCTTGTAGCTGTGTACCCATGCTTTTCGCTTGCGAATTCAGCCTCCTGAAGCTCTGAATATGCCCCCATTCCTCTTTCTTTGTAACCTCTAGCTAATTCAAACATGCTGTGGTTTAGAGCATGGAATCCAGCCAACGTAACAAATTGGAATTTGTAACCCATTTTTCCAATTTCTTTTTGGAAATTCTCAATAGTCTTTTCATCTAGTTTCTTCTTCCAGTTAAAAGATGGAGAACAATTATAGGCTAATAGCTTACCAGGAAACTTCTCATGAATAGCATCAGCAAAACGCTGTGCTTGCTCTAAGTCTGGCTCAGACGTTTCACACCAAATCAAATCAGCATATGGTGCATATGCCAGACCTCGTGCAATTGCTTGCTCAATCCCTGCCTGTGTCCGGAAGAAACCTTCTGGTGTTCGTTCGCCTGTAATGAATTCCTGATCAACAGGATCAATATCACTTGTTATTAAGTCTGCAGCGTCAGCATCAGTTCTAGCAACTAAAATCGTTGGTACTCCCATTACGTCAGCAGCTAGTCGAGCGGAAATTAAGTTCCGTACTGCGGTTTGTGTTGGTAATAAAACCTTTCCACCTAAATGACCACATTTTTTTTCAGACGAAAGTTGGTCTTCAAAATGTACACCAGCAGCACCTGCTTCGATCATGCCTTTCATTAATTCAAAAACATTCAATTGTCCGCCAAAGCCTGCCTCTGCATCTGCCACAATCGGAGCAAACCAGTCAGTATCGCCTTGGCCTTCTAAATGTTGAATCTGATCGGCACGTTGAAGCGCTTGGTTAATACGCTTAACAACACTTGGTACACTGTTGACTGGATATAGGCTTTGGTCAGGGTACATGTGCCCTGAAAGGTTCGCATCAGCAGCTACCTGCCACCCACTTAAATAGATTGCCTTTAAACCTGCTTTTACTTGTTGAACGGCTTGATTACCAGTCAATGCTCCTAGTGCATGAATATAATCCTCTGTATGAAGGAGGTTCCAGAGTTTTTCAGATCCTCTTCGTGCCAATGTATGCTCAATATCAATTGAACCACGTAAGCGAATAACATCCTCAGCACAATAAGGTCTTTCAATTCCATTCCATCTAGAATCCATTTCCCAGCTTTCTTGCAGTTTTTGAACTCTTTTGTTTGTCATTTTAAATTCCTCCTTGTATTCTACTCATTTTTTAATCTATAAAATTTCATATCCAGGTAAGGTTAAAAATTCAACAAACTCATCATTCGTCACTAAGTCCTCAAACAGACGAGTTGCATCCGCGAAACGACCAGTTTCAAATGCTTCTTTCCCGATTTCTTGTTTAATTTTTTCAAGCTCTTCCTCTTTCAGTTGGTGAACTAGCTCAAGTGTGACCTTTCTTCCATCCGCAAGTATTCCTTTTGGATGGCGGATCCACTGCCAAACCTGAGCTCTAGAGATTTCAGCTGTAGCTGCATCCTCCATTAGATTATGGATCGGTGCGGCACCATGACCACGAAGCCATGATTCAATGTATCGAATGCCAACATTGATATTCGTACGTACTCCTTGCTCTGTAATAGCTCCTTCTGGAACCGCAATAAGTTCCTCGGCTGTTACTTGAACGTCTTCACGTTTTTGGTCAATTTGGTTAGCTCCAAGCATTATTGTATTAAATACTTCTCTAGCAACTGGCACGAGCCCTGGGTGAGCCACCCATGTGCCGTCATGACCATTGTTCGCTTCACGTTCCTTATCTGCTCTTACTTTTTGAAAGGCTTCTTCATTAGCTTTTGTGTTATTTTTTACAGGTATTTGGGCAGCCATCCCACCAATCGCATGAACATTGCGTTTATGGCAGATCTTAATGACATGCTGTGAATAAGCACTCATAAATGGGGCTGTCATCGTAACAACAGAGCGGTCTGGTAATATCACATCTTCTACATTCCGAAATCTTTTTAAATAGCTAAAAATATAATCCCATCTACCACAATTTAGACCTGCTGAGTGTTCTTTTAACCCATATAAAATTTCTTCGACTTCAAAGGTTGCTAGAATCGTTTCAATTAACACAGTTGCCTTTATCGTTCCTTGAGGAATTCCAATTTCATTTTGTGCAAAGATAAAAACATCATTCCAAAGTCTTGCTTCAAGATGGCTTTCCATCTTTGGTAAATAAAAATATGGACCACTTCCATTCTCAATCAAGTAATTCGCATTATGATAAAAATAAAGACCAAAATCTAATAAACTCGCTGATATTCGGTTGCCATCAAGTTGTATATGTTTCTCTTCTAAATGCCAGCCGCGAGGGCGGACAACAAGTGTTGCAGTTACATCGTGAAGTTGATATTTTTTTCCATTTTTATTTTCAAATGTGATCGTCTTTCTTACAGCATCTCGTAGATTTATCTGCCCTTCGATAATGTTATTCCAAGTAGGAGAGGTAGCATCTTCAAAATCAGCCATAAATACTTTTGCCCCTGAATTTAGTGCATTAATAATCATTTTTCGATCGACTGGGCCAGTAATTTCAACTCGCCGATCCTCTAAGTCTTTTGGAATCTGCGCAACTGTCCAATCTCCAGTTCGGATATGCTCTGTTTCAGGCAAAAATGTTGGCATCTTTCCACTATCGATTTCGTTTTGTCTATGCTGTCTCTTTTCTACAAGTTGTTTCCTTCTTTCTCCAAAGTTCCTCTCTAGTTTTTCAATGAAGTTCAATGCCTGGGGTGTCAAAATTTCTTCATACTGCTCATTCATCTTTCCCATGATCTGAATTCCTGAGGTTTGTGTCGTCATTTTGTCCCTAACACCTTCCTTAAATTGTTATAATACAGATTATTAAATACAGAAGTATTATATAACAGACTTTTTGAAATTGGAACATTTTTCTGTATTTTTTTATATAACAATTAAAAAATAGTAATTCTGTACTATAACAATATAAAAAAAAGAAAGCCTTGTTAACAGATTTCACTCTGAAAACAAGGCTATTTTGGTTATTTCTCATTCTTTTCAAATTCGTTTGTATACGTAATCCTTTCAAGCATTGTTGGGTGTCCATATCTAAACATCTTCACTAGGAATGGTGGATTCACTTGACTTAGACCAGCCTTTGATAATTCCTGGAAGGACGAAACTGCTGCCTTGTTATCCTCCGTCATTTCAAGAGCGTACAAATCAGCTGACTTTTCCTGGTGTCTTGAAACAGCATTTGAAACTGGGTCTGAAACAAAACTTAAAACAGAGATTAACAATAGAAACACTGGAAGAACGGCAATATCTTTCACACTTGTTATCTTAAACAGTTGACCCCATTTTCTTACCATAAAAGACATAAGCTTACTAATCATAAAGAGTCCAACTAAGGTTAATAGCAAATAACCAGCAATTCCAATATAAATATGTTTCATCACGTAATGCCCCATCTCATGGGCCATAATAAATAATATTTCATCTTCACTTAGACGTTGAAGTGTTGTATCCCAAAGCACAATTCGCGAATTAGACCCTATTCCGGTTACATATGCATTAAGGGCATTTGTTTTTTCGGACATATTCACTTCAAATACATGGTCTGCAGGAATTTCCGCACGATCTGCCATCTCCAGAATCTTTGTTTCTAACTCTTTATTGGTTAATGGAAAAAAATCGTTGTAAAGTGGGTCTATAATAACTGGTTGTACAAACATGAGAAACATGGAGAATGGGATTGATAGAAGCCATGCATGGAACCACCATCTTTTCTCATTTCTTCGAATCAACCAAAACAAGACGCCCACAATTACAATCATTAACGCGTAATTCACCCAAAAATCAATTAATAGGTCCTTCATCCAGCTTTGAGTGGTCTGTACAGTAATATTATATGTTTTTGAAACATTGTAGCTAATCCATGATAGTGGAAATGATAATACTTCAACCAACAAGGAAAGCCAAAATAAATAAATCGCTGTTTGTAGGATCGAAAACTTTGCTGATACTTTTGACCAATCACGGAATTTTGCTGAAATCCCAATCACGAGAACAAGTATATAAATCAGCCATTCAAACGGTACTGACAGGAAAAACAAAAGGTTTCTAATTTGTGAATACTCTTCACTTAGTAAAAGCTCACGATTATTCATAAATGTTTGTGGGTCCGCTGGACTTCCTTTCAGCTGCGCAGGTATGTCCGTATTTGTTCCAAAAAATAAATACCACGCTATAAATAAACCAAAGATGAGATAAATTCCAAGTGACCATCCAATTACTTTTTTCACTATGCTGTCCCCCTTTATGTACAACCCTCTTACTAGTATTTTAGTTAAAAGTAGGGCCAGATAGAACAATGACTTTCCTCATATCTTCATTTTTGACAATATAAGCGTATAAAAAACTCATTGATTTCTAATCCATAATTAGTTATCATGAATGAAATATAATCGAAATTCTGTGATGAAGAGAGTAGTCCTGATGTAACCGATAGCGAGTTGGGGATGGTGGAAGCCCAATGGTGAAGTCAAGATGAACCGCACTTCTGAGAAGCCCACCTGAAATAATAATAGTGGAGTTCAAAAAGGAGGATGAAAAGGACCAAGAAGTTCGAGGCGGCGAAGCTTCGAGTACCGGAGCGTATGTAGTTAATACGTGAGGAACGGAGAAGCAAGCCAACGAAGAAATTCGACGTGTCATTTTCATCGGACTTTTTTGAACATCCTCTAGTAGGGTGTGCCGGGGGAACCCGTTACTTATTAAGTTTGGTTCATCGTGAACAATTTGAGTGGTACCGCGGGTAAATCTCGTCTCTTTTAAGAGACGGGATTTTTTTATACTTTTAAAGGAGGTTAGATAATGAATGTTAGACAAATGTATGCCGAAGCGTTATCAAAGCAACTACAAGCTGTTTTATCATTTGAAGAAGTAATAAAACTTATTGAAAAACCAAAATTTCAGGAACAAGGTGATTTAGCATTTCCTTGTTTTGCACTTGCAAAGCACTTGCGAAAATCACCCGCTGTTATTGCACAGGAAATGGCACCTTTAATTCAAGACTCCCTTTTTGAAAAGGTTGTTGCAGAAGGGCCATATGTAAACTGTTTTCTAAACAAACAGGAAATAAGCAAATATATTCTTCAAACCATTCTTGCCAAAGAGTCTAATTACGGAAGCCACAGCTTTGGTCAAGGAGCGACAATAACCATTGATTTTTCCTCACCAAATATCGCAAAGCCTTTTTCAATGGGGCATTTGCGTTCAACTGTTATCGGAAATTCGCTTGCCAAGATTGTCGAGAAATGTGGCTATCAGCCGCTCCGGATTAATCATCTTGGAGATTGGGGTACACAATTTGGAAAACTCATTGTAGCTTATAAACTTTGGGGTAATGATGAGGCCGTTAGAAAAAACCCGATAACGGAGTTGCTACAGCTTTATGTTCGTTTCCACGATGAAGCCCAGACAAATCCTCAACTTGAGGCTGAAGCAAGAATGTGGTTCAAATTGCTTGAAGAAGGAAACGAAGAAGCCTTAAACCTATGGCGTTGGTTTAGAGAGGAATCATTAAAGGAGTTTTCACGTATTTATTCCCTGCTAGATGTAGAATTCGATTCCTTTAATGGAGAAGCCTTTTATAATGACAAAATGGAGACTACTGTTGAATTGCTAAATAAGAAAAATCTTTTGACACCGTCACAAGGGGCAGAGGTAGTTGATTTATCTGAACAATATCTACCACCTTGTTTAATAAAAAAATCTGACGGTGCAACCCTTTATGCCACCAGAGATGTAACAGCAGCCATCTATCGTCAAGATCACTACCATTTTGCTAAAGCAATCTATGTAGTAGGACATGAGCAAAGCTTGCATTTTAAACAAATCTTTCTAGTACTTGAAAAAATGGGTTATCAGTGGGCAAACGATATGGTCCATGTTCCATTTGGCTTCATCCTCAAAGATGGAAAGAAAATGTCGACTCGAAAAGGAAAAATAGTTCTGTTAGAAAATGTTATGAAGGAAGCAATCGAGCTCGCAAAGCAAAACATTGAACAGAAAAACCCCAGTCTCGATAACAAAGATGAAATTTCGAAAATGGTCGGTTTGGGTGCAATCATCTTTCATGACTTAAAGAATGAACGACTCAACAATATTGAATTCTCACTTGAGGATATGCTTAAATTTGAAGGAACTACAGGACCTTATGTTCAATATACTCATGCAAGAGCCTGCTCTATTTTAAGAAAGGCGAAGGTTTCAGGAGAAATAACAAATGGACTTTCCGATTCGCATAGCTGGTCAGTTGTGAAGCTACTGATGGATTTCCCGGCAACCATCCAAAGAAGTATGCAGCAGTATGAGCCTTCAGTAATTGCAAAATATGTGATAGATCTCTCTCAAGAATTCAATAAGTATTATAGTCATGTAAAGGTTCTTCATGTGGATGAAGAAATGAACGATCGGATTGCATTGGTACGTTCTGTTACTATCGTACTGAAAGAAGGGTTACGATTGCTAGGAGTAAAAGCTCCAGAAGAAATGTAGTTAGCCCAGGACCTTGTGTCCCGGGCTCTTATTCTGGATGATACTGATATTTTTTCAAATCTATAATGCCGTTAATAACCTCTATCCCTTCATCCTGTAGGTAAATGGCTTGAGCAGCACGTGTTTCCTCATCTGCAATTGCAATTTCACCCTTGGAGTTGATAACCCGGAACCAAGGAAGGTTATATTTCTTACTCATCGAATGAAGGATTCTCACAACCTGCCTAGCGCCTCTTGGACTTCCAGCGAGTTTTGAAATCTGTCCGTAAGTCATAACTTGTCCAGGTGGAATTTGCGTAATGATTCTAATAACACTTTCGGTAAATGGTTTCATTTTAACTTTGTCCTTACACTAGAAATACTTATTGTGAACTTACTATATTTATTTCCCTTTATAGTTCGGTTTTCTTTTTTCGTTGAAGGCAGCTAGTGCTTCCACTCTGTCTTCCGTTGGGATAATCACTTCATACGCTTTGCGTTCAATTTTAAAGCCTGTGTGCAGGTCAGTGTTCAATCCTTGCTTAATAGCAAATTTAGCTTGTTGTAAGGCAAGAGGACCGTTCTTTAACATATCATTTGCTAGCTTCATGGAAGCTTCCATTAGTTCGTCTCGATGAACAACACTTGATACAATCCCGTATTCTTTCGCCTCTTCGGCGCTAATTCGTTTTGCAGTTAAAATTAGTTCCATGGCTTTTGTTTCACCAATAAGGCGAGGAAGTCGTTGCGTTCCCCCGGCTCCAGGAATGATTGCTAGGCTTGTTTCTGTCAACCCCATCTGTGTATCCTGAACCGAAATTCGGAAATCACAAGCCAGTGCTAGCTCCATTCCACCACCAAATGCATAGCCATTGATTGCAGCGATAGTTGGCTGTGGTAAATCTCCAATACTAGCAAAAACCTGACCTATTTTATATACGTTTCTTCTAACCTGTGCTTCATTTAATGTTTTTCGTTCCTTTAAATCTGCACCCACACTAAATGCTTTTTCACCTGTTGCAGTAATGATAACAACGCGAACATCGGCATTTGTACGAATATCTTCGATAACCTCATCAAGTGTTTTAAGCATCTCATAATTAAAGCAGTTCAACGCTTCTGGGCGATTCAATGTGACAGTTGCAACATGATTTTCAACTTCGTATAAAACTGTAGTCATAGTTCCACCTCTTCATAAATATTAATATCGCTTACATCCTATTTCGCTTCAAACTAAAAAATTCCTTTAACAATTTTTATCATTGTCGCCATACTAAAAAGAACAGGCCGTTTGACCTGCTCTCTACCTTATTTGTTTGTAACTAAATCCTTTAATGCACGACGGAGAATCTTTCCGGTCGTATTTTTAGGAAGTTCTTCTAGGAATTCGATTTTACTAGGTAGCTTGTATTTAGCTAAATGCTCACGACAATAATCTAGAAGATTCTCTTCTTTTAAATCTTCTTCCTTCTTCACAACATAACAGAGAACTGCCTCACCCATATTCGGATCTGGCACCCCAAAAACAGCAGCCTCAACAACACCAGGATGATTATAAAGTACTTCTTCTACTTCTCTTGGATAAACATTATATCCACCAACATTGATCATATCTTTCTTGCGGTCAACGATATAAAAATAGCCTTCTTCATCCATTTTTGCTAAATCACCTGTATAAAGCCAGCCATTGCGTAATGTTGCAGCACTTTCTTCAGGCATTTTATAATAGCCCTTCATGACATTTGGGCCACGAACAATCAATTCTCCTACCTGACCACAAGGAACTTCCTCACCATTTTCGTCGACAACCTTATTCTCAACATTTACAATGTTTGTTCCAATTGAGCCTGGTTTTCGTGGCCGATCTAACGGATTAAAGCAGGTTACAGGCGATGCTTCAGATAATCCATAACCTTCAGATACAAGAACATTGAACTTCTGCTCAAAGCTCTTTAAAAGTGCCACAGGCATTGCAGCTCCACCTGAAATACATAGGCGTAAAGAGCTTAAGTCCTCAGGATTTCCTTCAGGATATTGGAGGAGAAAATTATACATCGTTGGTACACCCGCAAATACTGTTGCCTGATACTCGCTTGCGACTTGGAATATTTCCTTTGGACTAAACTTTGGTACAATCAACATTGTTCCGCCGCTCATTAATGGTGCATTTAATGCGACTGTCATGCAGAAAACATGGAACATCGGTAAGGTTGTAATAACCCTATCCTGTTCAGAAATTTTCAGGTATTCCGCAACATCCCTTGCATTGCTGTACAAGTTCATGTGGGTCAGCATTGCTCCTTTAGGTTTACCCGTTGTACCAGATGTGTACAAAATTACGGCAATATCGTCATCCTCAAGAGTTGGTCTAACGAATGAGAGTTCACCTGAGCTAACAATCTCTGTAAACGATTTCAATTTTGGGTAGATTGATAGTTTTGTGATATCGACTCCACTATTTGTACCCTGTGGTGTTTCGCAAACTATGAGATGTTCAACTTTCGGAAGGTGTTCATTCATCTTTTCAAAAAGTGGGATAAGCAAGTCCAACATAATGACAGCCCTTACATCTCCATTATTGATAATATATCCGATCTCATCAGGAGTATAAATCGGATTAATTGGGATAACTGTTGCTCCTACACGTAGAGCACCGTAAAATCCAATAACAAAATGTGGAGTGTTGCCCAGTACTAGAGCAATATGATCACCCTTTTTAATTCCCAGCTTCTCCAAGCCATTTGCAAACTTTGTAACTGCACCATCTAATTCAGCATATGTACATACATTACCTTGAAAAATATATGCTGGTTTGTCGAAGTATTTCTGCGCTGTTTCCCCTAGTCGTGATGATAGATTCAATTTTCTCCCTCCCTCAGTCAACATTATGAATGAATAGTCATTCATTTATTGACAAAAAATAAAATTCTAAATATATTATATTGAAAGAAAGTTTTTCTATCAAGATGGTATTGCATATTTTTATAAAAATCGGACTAGATTGTATGAATCTAATCCGCTTTCGTCATGTACTTAATAAATTAAATTGATAAAATCATCTTTCGTAATTTTACCGAAATAATGCTGGATATCAACATTCTCTAATGCTTTCTCGAGCTCCGCTTTTTCATATTTTGTTCCAATTAAACGTTTTTCAATATCTTCTACATCACCCACACCAAAGAAATCTCCAAAAATTTTACAGTTTTCTATCATTCCCTTTTGTACCTCTAATCGCACATCAATTGAACCTACAGGGAAGCGATGAGTATGCTGGTAATTGAACTTTGGAGACTTTCCATAGTTCCAATCCCAGTTTTGATAGCGTTCTTTTGAAATTTCATGTATGTTTTCCCAATCTTTCTCTGTTAGGACATATTCAGGAATATCACCATCGGTGTTGAAAATATAGCGTAGCAGCATTTGTCTAAATTCTTCAATTGTAATTTTTTCATTTAGGAATTCACTTATATTAGCAACCCTGCTTCGTACAGATTTAATCCCCTTCGACTCTATTTTATCCTTTTTCACTTTAAGTGCTGATACTACATGGTCAATTTCTGAATCGAACATTAGTGTTCCGTGGCTGAACATTCTGCCTCTTGTTGAAAATTGAGCGTTTCCTGAAATTTTTCTTCCTTCCACCTCGATATCATTTCTGCCACTTAATTGGGCATTTACACCAAGCTTATGTAATGCTTCAATTACAGGTTCCGTAAACTTTTTATAATTATGGAAGCTTTCTCCGTCATCCTTCGTAATAAAGCTAAAATTTAAATTTCCTAAGTCATGGTAAACAGCTCCGCCACCTGATAAGCGCCTCACTACTTTAATACCATTGTCTTCTACATACTGCGTATTGATTTCCTCAATTGTGTTCTGATTTTTTCCAATGATAATTGACGGGGCATTTATATAAAATAATAAGTAAGTCTCATTTATGTCTAAATTTTTAAGTGCATACTCCTCAATGGCTAAGTTAATTTGTGGATCATGTATTCCTTTATTATCGATAAATAACATCGTTTTTCACTCCCAAGTTAGTCCTGATTTTGCTAATTTGATAAGACCATTAAATTGTGATGAAGCTTGATTGACAAGGTCTTCATGTTTACCGTAATGAGGCAGGTGCGTTAGCCAAAGTTCTCTTACATTAGCCGCTTTTGCAATCTTACCTACTTCTGTACTATTCATATGGCCCATATTGGAACCATCTTGATCCGCATACAGATTACATTCACAAATAAATAGGTCTGCATCTTGAGTAAACGGAATAAACTCTTCTAAATAACTAGAGTCAGCTGAAAATACAACAGTCTGTCCACCTGCTGTAATTCTCATTGCATAGCATACAACTGGATGCTTAGTCTTCATAAATGAAATTGAAAATGGGCCGATTTGAATGGTTTCATCAGGGTTATATTCAATTGCTATTGTATGTCCTTTATGTTCCAATTTTGCGAAGCCTTCTTTATCAGCACTGTGGCCATATATCGGCAGTTCTTTATGTTGATTATGTATTGCACTTGTTACAAGTCTTGCATACTGCATCGGACCAATATCTGCTACATGGTCATGATGGTAATGAGATAATATTATCGCATCAAGCTCATTAATTGTTAAATAGTTTTGAAGCTGTGCTAGTACACCACTTCCACAATCAACAAGTAACCGAAAACCGTCCTGCTCAAATAAATAACCAGATGTAGCTTCATTCACTGCTGGAAATCCACCCCAAAATCCAACTACAGTTACCTTCATAGGATCACCTTTCTCTCCCTTAAAATATCTACTCTTCAATGGTTTACCCTACCCACTACCACTATAATCGATACAAAAAAAAATTTCACTTTTTAAATAAATTGTTACAAAACAGTTATTGACACATTTGAAACTGTTATAGTACACTATAAATAACAAAGAAACGGAGGGGTTGTAAATGTTAGTAAATAGTACAGAGTTTTTTAAAAACTTACCACCAAAAAAATGTGTAGAGTGTGGCCATGATATCGAAGAGCAGCATGAGTGCTACGGCAACAAATGCGACCACTGTAACGAGATTAAATAACAAAAGGAAGGCCGAGGCCTTCCTTTTCTTTTACACTAAAACTGGTGTAGTTTCTTTTAAATATTCCATTACCTTGATAACCGCCTCTTCTCCTTGGTCAATACAGTCAGGCAGTCCTAGACCCTCATAAGAGCTTCCCGCTAAAAAGACACCAGGTAGTTGATCAGCGACATTTTTCTTAACTGATTCAATCCTGTCCTTATGCCCTACTGTATATTGCGGCATTGCATCTTTCCATCTTGTTACAATAGAAAATTCAGGTTGGTCTGTAATATTCATTGTTTTGTTTAAATCATCAAGAACTACTTTGACAATCTCTTCATCTGATTGATCAACGATTGCTTCGTCTCCCGCTTTACCAACATAGCAACGAAGGAGTACTTTACCTTCTGGGGTCGTATGCGGCCATTTTTTATGGGTCCAAGTAACTGCCGTAATAATATAATCATTATTCCGTGATACAACAAAGCCCGTTCCATCAATATCTTTTTTTATAGCTTCTTCAGGGAAAGCCATTGCTACAGTAGCTACTGATGTAGATGGCATTTCCTTAAAGGAATCAAAAAATGAGTATTGATTAAAAATGGATTGTGTTACATGATGTGGTGTAGCAACAACTACACTATCCGCGGTTATCTCTTTCCCATTGTTCAGTTTAATAACGTAATGGCTACTTTGTTTTTCAATACCTTCAACCTTAATCCCCTTAAAAACGGTACCAGGCTCAAGTTTTGCTTCAATTGCATCAATAAATGACTGTAATCCAGAAGTTACAGTTAAGAACTGTCCCTTTGGAGCCGAATTTGTTTCCCCACTTGGCTTTGGTTTTGGTGGTGTTGTTTGCTTCATTCCTAAGATTAAGCTACGGTATTTTTGCTCAACTTGATAGAATTGAGGGAAAGTCGACATTAAGCTTAGTTGGTCAATATCTCCAGCATATATCCCTGATAGCAATGGCTCAATAAGGTTTTCAACGACCTCATCACCAAGTCTTCTTCTAAAAAATTGACCAAGTGATTGATCGCCTTCTCCAGGTGTACGAGGTAACACAAAATCCATTGCAGCACGAAGTTTACCAAACGGGGTAAACAAACCTGTAGTGATGAATGGTCCAATTTGAGTTGGTATTCCCATGATGGAACCACCTGGCATTGGATGAAGCTTTCCGTTCACAAGAACATATGATTTACCAGCAGTATTGTTAACCAATTTATCCCCTAGACCAACCTCATTGACAAGCCGGGAGGCACTCTTTTTCCTAGCTAAAAAAGAATCTGGACCTCTTTCAATGACAAAACCATCACGTTCCACGGTTTGTACTTTTCCACCAAGTCGATGGCTTGCTTCTAAAAGGGTACAGTTTATGTCTAAGCCCTTCTCTCTTGCCTCTTTTTGGAGATAATAAGCTGCTGTTAAACCAGTAATCCCGCCACCTATTACAACTACCTTTTGATTACTCACTTAACATCGCCTTCTTTCAATAGGATGTCAAAAAATCGGATGAAAATGACACATCGATATCAGAGCTTCGACTAAGTGCCGACACGTCCTGTGTCGAAAGTCGAAGCACCACATCGTGTGGAAGCTCGTTGGCTTGCTTTTCCGTTCCTTGGAAAGGAAAAACACCCTTTCCGGCTTGCGAAGGGGATTCACTGAAGCAATTGCTTATGCTGACGTATTAATTGCATACGTACCGCTACTCAAAGCTGCACCGCCTCGAACTTTCAACGCACAGGACGTGCTAGTGTCGACAATGCCACAGGAAGTGGCGTTTTTGTCGACGCGGTCCTTTTCATCCTCCTTTTGAACACTCATTTAAATGTAAAAATTCAGTGACAATTTATTTTTTAAGTTCTTTTAATACAACTGTTGCCAAACAATCGATAAATTCTGGCTTTGAGTTTGGCATTTCAGGACGGTAATAACTGACACCTAGTTCTTTTGTAACAACTTTACATTCGTAATCATTGTCATAGAGAACCTCTAAGTGTTCTGCTACAAATCCAACTGGAATATAGACAAAAGCTTTGTAGCCTTTTTCATTGTAAAGGTCTCTAGTTAGGTCTTGAACATCCGGCCCCAACCATGGTTCAGGTGTATTTCCTGCACTTTGCCAGCCTATCTCATAATTCTTGATACCTGCTGCTTCAGCAATTAAATCAGCAGTTTCTTGTAACTGACTAGGATAAGGATCACCAGCAGCAATGATTTTTTCAGGAAGGCTATGTGCTGAAACGATTAATACTGCATTCTCACGTTCTTCTTCTGGCATTGAAGCAAAGACTTGCTTCACCTGTTTTGCCCAGTAATCAATGAACTTAGGCTCTTTATACCAACTTTCTACAGATGTAATTGTTGGGCCCCCAAGCTTTTCTGCCTCTTCTTTCGCACGTCCATTATAAGCTTTTACACTAAAAGTTGAAAAATGAGGTGCGAGAACTAGACTCACAGCTTCCTCAATTCCATCCTCATTCATCTGAGCTACTGCATCTTCAATGAATGGCTCGATATGCTTTAAACCTTGATAAAATTTAAACTCAATTTCATCTTGTATTTGATTTAAATGCTCTTCAAGTCTTTCACCTTGTTCTGTTGTGATTTTAGCAAGTGGTGAAATTCCGCCAATTGCTTCATAACGACTACGTAGGTCCTCTAAGCTTTCTGGTGAAGGCTTACGTCCATGACGTATATGCGTATAATAACGTTCAATATCTTCTTCTTTATATGGAGTACCGTATGCCATTACGAGTAGTCCCATTTTCTTTCTTGTCATTTAAAACACCTCAGAAGCTAGATTAGTTTTTCTTTCGAATATTCATGGATAAATGTAGTTAGACGCTTTAGTGTCTCTGGTTTAACATCTGGGAAAACGCCATGTCCAAGGTTGAAAATATAACCCGGTTGTTGCATTCCCTGGTCTAGAATTTCTTTTGCTTTTTCTTCGATGACTTCCCAAGGAGCTAGTAAAATGGCTGGATCAAGATTTCCTTGAACTGCTTTTGTAATTCCAAGTTCTCTTGCATTCATGATTGGCAAGCGCCAATCGAGTCCAACAACATCTAGTGGTAAATCATGCCATTCTAATGCTAAATGGCTTGCTCCAACTCCGAACATGATAAGTGGTACATTCTCTTCACGAAGTGCAGAAAAGATACGATGCATGACTGGTTTAATGAAATGACGGTAGTCTGCCACATTTAATGCACCTACCCAAGAGTCAAAAATTTGTACAGCTTTTGCACCTGCAGCTATTTGTGATTTCACATAGGTAATCGTCATTTCAGCTAGTTTATCCATTAAGGCAAACCATGCTTCAGGTTGGGCATACATGAAAGCCTTCGTTTTATTATAGTTTTTTGAAGGTCCACCTTCAATCATATAGCTTGCTAATGTAAATGGCGCTCCTGCAAACCCAATCAATGGAACGGAGAGCTGTTCAGTCGTTAATAGTTTAATTGTATCAAGAACATATGGAACATCTGCTTCAGGATGAATTTCACCAAGCTTTTCAACGTCCTTAACTGAACGGATTGGGTTACTGATAACAGGTCCAACTCCTGCTTTGATTTCAACATCTATCCCGAGAGCTGGGAGTGGAGACATAATGTCTTTATATAGAATTGCTGCGTCCACATCATATTGCTCAACTGGAAGTCTTGTCACATATGCACATAACTCAGGCTGATGTGTAATTTCAAACAGTCCGTATTTTTCTTTAATTTTTCGGTACTCTGGCTGGGATCTTCCCGCTTGGCGCATATACCAAACAGGCACATGTTCAGTTTTTTCACCCCTAGCCGCTCTTAACAATGTATCATTAAAACCCTTTTGCATATGTATTTACCTTCCTTTCAATATCTTCAAACAATAGTCTCTATAATAGCATAGGTAAGTATTATATATTAAATAGAACATATCCTCACTTTATCACTATAATTGTTTCTACTATCCTTGTATACAAAACCGGGGCAAATGTCAAAAATTTGACGAACATTAACGGCTAAAGGGTGGTGAAATGAACACCACCCTTAAACATGTTTTATTTACTAGAGAAAAAGGTAGGCTTAACAGCTTGAGATTTTGTTCCCTCTTCTTTCGTCTGGGAGTTAAAAGGTACTACAAAATAAGATGGTATCGAAAATATATTTACATTTTCAATCTCAAAGTCCCCACTCCCTCTAACAGAACCGACATATTTAACAGACTTTGTGTTCTCCTCATAAATTCGATATTCAACACGTTCATCTTCTGACGGTTTCCATTTTAGGGAAACCGTAAATAATCCAAGAGGTTTAAAGGTCAAGTCAGCTTTAACATCATCAATTTCTGTGAGCCGTATTGGTGGCTCAAGTTCCTCTACGTCCTTTGGAGCAGAAAAGGCAGTTACTTTCTTTAGTTCAGATTGATCAAGTATTTTTTTAAAGAGTCTCGTCGGTGAGCCACTTCCACCTTTTAAATAATGCATGGCATCTGTAGAATCATAACCCATCCAAATTGCCCCTACTACTGATGGTGTGAATCCGACAAACCAAGCATCCTTGATTCCATTCTCTACACCAGGTAAATTGGTTGTCCCAGTTTTCCCTGCAAGTGCACCCTGATAAGTTCCCACCCTTGCAGTACCATTATCCACAACGCCTTCAAGCATTCTTGTCATATACCATGCCGTTTGTTTTGAAAAAGCTTCCGTCTCATGTGTCGATGCCTCTCCAATCACTTTTCCTTCACGGTTTACTATTTTGTTAATGACATGTGGTTCAATCACTTTTCCTCCACGGGCAAATGCGCGATAGGCTTTTGCCATTGCAATAGGAGAAATGCCTTCTTTAAGTCCACCTAAAGCGATTGATAAGCCTTGATCTGGAATTGTGATACCTGCTTTTGTTAAATATTTTTTAGCTGTATCAATACCAACTCTATCAAGCATCCAGACCGCTGGAGCATTTGATGACTCGACTAAAGCATCATACATAGATATTTCACCTTTATAAATACCTGAATAATTGCTTGGTTTATATTCACCATAGGATAATTTTTTATCAACTAACATGGAATAGGGTTCAAATTCATCTTCTTCCAATGCCGGGCCGTAAACTGCCAATGGTTTAATCGTTGATCCTGGCTGTCGTTTAATTACAACGCGATTAATGCCTCGACTTACATAGCGTCTACCGCCAATGCTAGCTAAAACACCACCTGTATCATTATCTAACAGTACAAATGCACCTTCTACATTTTCATCAACACCCGGAAAATTCTTTTGATCCTTAAATAGCTCGAAAGCTGTTTTTTGAATCTCCAGGTGAAGAGGAACAGTAATTGTATAGCCACCTCTAAGCAATTCCTCATTTGATAATTGATAGCGAGTCTTCGCTTCATCAAATACCATATCGATATAGGTTAATAATGCGGGATCCCTCTCTACTTCATGGACATTTAGAGAAAGAGTCTTTCCCTGAACTCTAACAGCTTCCTCTGGCTGTAAAAACCCTCTCTTCTCCATTAAATTAATGACCAAGTCCCGTCTTTGTTTACTTTTTTCAGGATTTAGGATTGGTGAATAAGTTGATGGTGCTTTCGGTATGGCTGCAAGTAGTGCACCTTCTTCAACCGATAATTCACTTACATTTTTGTTAAAATAAAATTTTGATGCAGATTGAATTCCGTATGCACCGTGACCAAAATAAATTTGATTTAAATACATTTCTAAAAGCTCTTGTTTGCTGTACTCTTCTTCTAAATTAATAGCTATTATCAATTCTTTCGTTTTTCGCAAGAATGTTTTTTCATTCGTAAGGAAAACATTCTTGGCGAGCTGCTGCGTAATGGTACTTCCACCTTCTACCTTTCCACCGGCAATAATATCTTTATATATTGCTCTAGCAATTGCTTGAAGATCAATACCATGATGTTGATAAAACCGTGTATCTTCTACTGCAACAAATGCCTGCTGTACATATTCCGGAATTTCCTTAATCCGTACAATATCCCGATTCTCATAATATAATTTTGTAATAAACTGTCCATCTTCATCAACAAGTTTTGTTGCTGAGTTCATAACAAGTTTTTTGTCATCAATGACATAGTCACCTGCATATAAGATAAGCAAATACCCACACAATCCAAGGACAAACGAACCTATAATAACAAACAATGAGAGGAATAATTTTCTTTTCATACTGTGACCTCCTTGGAATAATTAGAAGCGGAAGCGACTCAGTCAACCCCGACAAGCATAAGAAAAGCCGGATAGAAGGATACATTTTATCCTTCTTGATGGATTAGCTTGTAACTTCATGGGGCTAGGTGCTGCAGCTAGATATAATTAATTCAATCTGAGTTGGTTATGTTATCTTTTAGTATAACTGTAAAAGTTTCTCACTATGTATGCCCTAAAAGAAAAGCGCAAGACACGTTGCATTAGGTGACAAGCATAAGACGAGCGGTGACAGAAGGTGCTCTTTACCTTCAGAGCGATAGACTTAGACCAGAGAGCCGATTGTGCATGAAGCTAGACATTAATAAAGGAGGAGTTACATGAACTTTTATATGGCGTTCGGTACAATAGATTTTTTGATAAAACTCCAGGAAAAGCACAGAAATGAAAACATGACTGCGTTTTATAATAATGAAACAGCGATTCTGCTTCATGAGACAACAAAGAAGTCTGTTTTTGCAGCACCACGTAAATATGAAGTCCTCACTGCCATAGGAGAAATTGAGAGTGCAAAATTTTCTGCATTCACATATATCCCTGTAACAGAGGAAGGCAAACCGTTATTTGAATACAACATCACCCAAATGAGTTCTGTGTTTCAAAACTCTCGAGGATTTATTGCCTTTCGCGCACTAAAGCCAATAAAAAGTGATACTTTTGTAGTGGTAAGCTTTTGGGAAAAGGAATCATTTTATTTAGATTGGACCCACTCCAATAGCTTTGAACAACTTGACCAATTCATTCAAAAAACGAAAGCGGGCCTAAACCAAACAATCTTTTCTGGACCTGTTTATACAAAAACTTATCACTCTATATCAGATGATTAAAATTTGTGTGCACTTCTCACACCTAATCCCCAGTGACATATTCTGTAATACAAACATAGGTAAACGTGTAGTTACCTCTGGTTGAATTTGGAATTAGGAATGGGGGTTTCACAATGTTAGTGGAATTAACAGCCCTGCATTGGATATATGTTTCGTTTATCCTCTTAATCATTGGTTTTATGGTGATGAGGAGGGACACATCACTTATTTGTATACTCGGTATCTTTCTACTTGCCATTACAGCTACTGGATCAATAAGTGCTTCCGTGAGTGGTGTCTTTAATAGCTTTATTTATGCAATAACCGAGTTACTCTCAACCATTCTTGTCATTTCAATTATTGTTTCGATGAGTAAGGCATTAACAGTAACTGGAATCAATGACATCATGATTGCTCCTTTTGCAAAACTTATCCGTTCCCCTGCTCTTGCTTATTGGACAATTGGTATTGTCATGATGGTGATATCATGGTTTTTCTGGCCATCCCCTGCTGTAGCCCTTATCGGTGCGGTACTTTTACCGGTAGCAATGAGAGTAGGTTTGCCTGCTTTGGGTGTGGCAATGGCAATGAACTTGTTCGGTCACGGTATTGCCTTGTCAAGTGATTTTATCATTCAAGCCGCCCCAAAACTTACAGCAGACGCTGCAGGTCTTGAGGTGATGGAAGTTGTGAAAGCAAGTATCCCTTTAGTTTTTGTGATGGGGATTGTAACGACAGTTGTAGCCTACTTTTTACTACGACGCGATATGCGTAAAGGAACTCTTTCTGTAGGTGGTAAAACTGACTATTCAAATCCGTTGACTAAGGATCTATCAGAGAAAGAAGAAGAACGTTTAAAAAGCTTACTTTCAACATCCGCAAAACGTTTCTTTGCCATATTAATCCCTATCCTTTTCGCCCTAGATGTTGTTGCCATGTCTGTCTTAAATCTTTCCGGTGGAGACGCAACAGCACTTGTTGGTGGGACCTCAATCTTTATTCTTCTACTAATCTCACTTGTTGCTCATAAAAATGCTGGGTTAGAAAAAACAACAACCTATTTAATTGAAGGCTTTCAATTCGGATTCAAAGTATTTGGTCCAGTCATCCCAATCGCCGCCTTTTTCTATCTCGGGGACTCTGGATTTGTAAAAATCATTGGCGACTTCTTGCCAGAGCATTCACAGGGAATAGTGAATGACCTTGGGGTTAGTCTTGCATCAGTTGTACCATTAAATGCCCCAGTCAGCGCGGTTACCTTAACCATTGTTGGTGCAATTACAGGGTTGGATGGTTCAGGATTTTCAGGAATTTCATTAGCTGGATCACTTGCCGCTTTGTTTTCATCCGCTCTTGGGGCTGGTGCTGCGACATTAACAGCACTTGGGCAAATCGCAGCAATTTGGGTAGGTGGCGGAACCCTCGTTCCATGGGCACTTATCCCAGCTGCTGCAATATGTGGCGTCGACCCATTTGAACTTGCAAGGAAGAACTTACTTCCGGTAACAATTGGACTGGTGGTAACAACAATTGTAGCGATGTTTTTAATATAATCGACCATAAAAGAAGCTCTTACCGAATAAGGGCTTCTTTTATTTTTAATAAATTAGTAATTTACAAAAGTTCCAATAAATTTAATGTTATGAATCTACACTATTTTTCGATATAATATTAGTAGATTCTACATATTCTTCCTATATTAATAACATCGGAGAGAGACACATGTTAAAGCTCTTTAACATTACTTTACAAACTAAAATTATCACATTAATACTTTCTTTAATTGTGTTTGTGATATCAGTCTTAACAGGAATGTTTATTTATTATGAAGCAAGAGAGACCAATGAGGACATGCAAAAGCTTTCTTTACAGGCATCACGTACACTTTCATTAATACCGGCATTGAAAGATGGTTCTCATGAAGACTTACAATCTGGTTCGATGGAAGCAATTACACAGCAAATTAGCAACCAAGTTGGGGCTAACTATATTTTTATCGAATATAAAGATGGGCTAAATTTCTCTTATCCCGAAGTTAGTATCGACCATACTGCTTTTGATGACGAAAACTTTAAAGCGATTGTTTTTGGCAGCTTTTACACAGTCGAAACAAATAATCAACTAGGGAATATTTTGTGGGGAAAGGCACCGATTATTTCAGAAGAATCTGGACAACAAATCATTGGTGTTGTAAGTGTTGGTTATTTAAAAAATGAGATAAAACAAAATATTAATCAGAAGTTACTGAAAACTTTATTTATTGCGATTATTGTTTTAATCGTTGGCTTATTTGGCGGAGTTCTATTAGCAAGGAGTATCCGCAATGACATAATGGGACTTGAACCACATGAAATTGCTTCCTTATATCGAGAAAGGAATGCAATTTTAAAATCGGTAAAAGAAGGAATTCTTGCAATTGATAATAAGGGACAGATTACATTACTTAATAAATCTGCAAAACAAATGCTTGGAATTTCAAGTGACAGTATTAATAAACCAATTGCTGAGATTCTGCCAAACACAAGGATGCTCCGGGTATTAGATACAAATATGGTTGAGACTGATGATGAAATGGTCATCAACAATCGAGTGTTAATTGTGAATCGCATGCCTATTATTGAGAATGGTAAAACAGTTGGAGTCGTTTCCAGCTTTAGAGATAAAACAGAAATTAAGAAAATGGTCGATACCTTAACCGAGATTAAAAACTACTCCGAGGATTTAAGGGCACAGACTCATGAATTCACAAATAAATTATATGTTTTATCTGGATTACTTCAGTTAAAGCAATATGAACAAGCCATTTCCATGATTCAGGAAGAAACAAATCAACTAAACTTTCAAAACGATATATTGTTTAATCAAATAAAAGATCCTAAACTCCAGGCTATTATACTTGGAAAAATAGGAAAGGCATCGGAAAAGAAGGTTAGTTTGATAATTGATGAAAATAGCTATTTGTCTAAATTACCGAGCCATATTTCAATTACGGATTGCATTATCATTATTGGAAATCTGATTGACAATGCAATTGACGAAGTTATGCAAGACGAAGGTGAAGTAACATTTTTCGTAACCGACATCGGAAACGATATTGTCTTCGAAGTGAGTGATAATGGAAACGGGATTCCAACTGAAAAAATGTCCCTTCTCTTTGATAAAGGAGTATCCTCTAAAGGTGAAGAAAATAGGGGCTTTGGACTGTGGAATGTTAAGACAATAGTTGATAAGTTAAATGGTTCTATCGAAATATCAAATGGAAAGAATGGCGGCGCAATTTTTACTGTTTTTCTACCGATAAAAAGTCAGATTAATAAGGAGGAAGACTGATGATAAATGTACTTATTGCTGAGGATGACTTTAGGGTTGCATCGATTCATGAACAATTCTTACAAAGAATTGAAGATGTGAACCTAATCGGTAAATCCACAAACGCAAAAGAAACCCTTGATTTGTTAAAAAAACATCAAAATATAGACTTGCTTTTATTGGATGTCTATATGCCTGATAAAATGGGTACTGAAATTTTACCAATCATTCGAAATCTATATCCTGATGTAGACATCATTATGATAACTGCAGCGACGGAAAAGAAACATTTAGAAGAATCGCTCCGTGGCGGAGTTTTTCATTACCTCATAAAACCCGTAACTTTTGAAAAGTTTACGGAAACGATAGAAAAATATATTGAAAAGAAAGAACTGCTAAACAGCAGGAATGAAGTCGATCAGACTATTGTAGACCACTATTTCGGGAGCAAACAAATACAGCCTGTTGAAAAGAAAGTACATTATCCAAAAGGGATTGACCCCCTTTCTCTTGAAAAAGTACGAGATATTATCAACCGGATGGATACAGGAATTACTGCTGAAGAAATGGGTGAACGGATGGGAGCATCCAGAACAACCGCTAGGCGCTACTTAGAATACCTTGCATCAACTAATGAAGTAATGGCCGAACTTGAATATGGTATTGTCGGTAGACCAGAACGCAAATATTCAAAACAAAAATAATCACAACGGGCAAGCATCTTGAATCTCTTTCAAGATGCTTTTTCATGAACAAAATGAACAAAAAGATTTTATCGTATTTTATATTACTTATTTTGAAAACGGTTACAAATTTGTGTCTGAACTTTTAAAATAGTTTTATGAGTAATATTAGAACAACTAAGAATTTGCTCTACTATGAAGGGTGTTTAAAAGGGCAAGAGAATGAATCAATAATAAAAAAGATTTAGAGAAAGGAAGGTAATAAAATGGGGGCAACTAGATTAATTCTACCGATTATTTCAATTCTAATTAGCATTTTCTATTTAATTTCAGCTATTAATCTACCTAAAGCCAAATTGGGAGACCCAAATGGTCCACTCTATTTTCCAATGATGGTTGGTATTTTTCTATTTATTGTGAGTGTTATTTATCTCATAAAAGAACTTAAAAACCACTATCCAAAAAATGATGAAATCAAACTTTTGTTTAAAGGCAGAGTTCCCTTTCTAATTATATCTACATTAGTATTATCATTAATTTACACACTCATTTTTGAAAGAGTAGGGTTCTTAATTTCAACAATTCTGTTCATGGCAGCTGTTTTATTCATCGTTAATGGTAAAGAAAAATGGAAGGTCAATATTAGTGTAGCTGTTTTATTTAGTTTGGGATCATGGTACGCCTTTTCTCAACTTTTAGATGTCAGCTTACCATAGATTAGGGGGGATAACATGGATATCCAAGGAATTCTTGAAGGATTTGCAACAGTACTTAGACCGGAAAATATACTATTCGTCGTATTTGGAGGATTTTTAGGAACCATTGTTGGGATGCTTCCAGGTTTAGGACCGGCAACAGCAATTGCAGTATTAATCCCGGTTACATTCGGAATGGATCCAACAAGCGCATTAATACTAATGGCAACGATCTACTATGGTGCCATGTATGGTGGATCATTAAGTTCAATTTTGATTAACACTCCTGGTGACGGATCAGCTGTTGCTGCTACATTTGATGGTTACCAAATGGCAAAAGCAGGTCGTGCTGGCCCCGCGATTGCGATTACAGCAATTGGTTCACTCATTGGTGGTTTTGTCGCAGTTATTGGCTTTATGTTTTTAGCAAAGCCACTCTCTAATTTCGCTCTACAGTTTGGTCCAGCGGAGTACTTTTTACTTATGCTTTTCACTTTATCAGCTGTCGTTTCCTTATCCATTGGAAATATGACAAAAGGGTTTATTTCGATGGGGCTTGGTTTAGTTCTAGCTACAGTTGGTATCGACCTTCAAACTGGGGTACATCGTTTCACTTTTGGCAATGTTCATTTAAGTGATGGCATTAACTTCTTAGTTATTATCATTGGAATTTATGCAGTTGGAGAAATTCTATATAACTACTTAACAATTGATAGACCAGTTGGTAAGAAAAATAAACTTGGACGAGTTTGGATTACAAAGGATGACTGGAAACGTTCAAAGTGGCCAATGTTCCGTAGTTCTCCACTAGGCTTCATAGTTGGTATTCTACCAGGTGCTGGTGGCGCGATTGCTTCATTAATGGCATACAGTACGGAAAAACAACTTTCCAAGCGTCCTGAAGAGTTCGGTAAAGGAGCAATTGAAGGATTAGCTGCACCCGAAACAGCTAATAACTCAGCAGCGGTTGGTGCTTTCGTTCCACTGTTAACCATGGGTATCCCTGGTTCTGGAACAACAGCAGTAATGCTAGGAGCTCTTGTCATGCTTGGTGTAAAACCGGGTCCACTTCTATTCGAAAGTGACCCAAATATGGTATGGAGTTTAATCGATAGTCTATTCTTGGGTAATATTTTCTTATTCTTAATTAACGTATTAATGGTTGGTGTTTTTGTAAAAATCTTAGATGTTCCGGCAAAGGTCTTATATCCAATTATTTTAGTCCTTGCATTTATCGGTGCATATACAATGAACTACACAATATTAGACTTCTATATCTTAATTATTTTCGGTGTTATCGGTTTATTCTTGAAACTCTACGACTTCCCGATTGCTCCAATGATTTTAGCATTAATTGTTGGTACAGATATGGAACAAAACTTCAGAAAAAGCATTGTAGCTGGTCATGGTAATTTAGATATCTTTGTTAGTTCACCTATTTCGATTACACTATTAATCTTGACACTTTTATCACTTACTTATCCAATATTCATGAACAGAAGAAGAAAGAAAAAGACAGATCTAAACGAAAGTACTTCCCTTTAAGATGACTAATTGACTTAAGTAGTATATTAAAACCCTTAGTAATTTTACTAAGGGTTTTTATCGTTTATGAAAGATTTTCAAGTACGGATTGTAAAATACCACCGTTTTGATAATATTCAATTTCAACTACACTATCCAAACGTACATTAGCGGTGAATTCAATTGGTTCTACTTGGTCTTGTTTCCTTGCAATCACTTGAACCATTTGTCCTGGTTTGATTTCTCTGTTTAGATCTTGTATTTCAAAGTCTTCTCTACCATCTAATTGTAAGGTTTCGGCGCTTTCACCTTCATTAAATTGAAGTGGCAAGACTCCCATCCCTACTAAATTGCTACGATGAATGCGCTCGAAGCTCTCTGCTAGGACTACTTTAACACCTAATAACGCGGTTCCTTTAGCAGCCCAATCACGTGAACTTCCCGTGCCATACTCTTTACCTGCAATGATTAGAAGGTTATGATTTTCTTCTTTATACTTCACTGCTGCATCATAAACTGGCATGATTTCACCAGTTGGAAGATACGTGGTAAAGCCTCCTTCTATTCCGTTAGCTAATTTATTTCGAATTCGGATATTCGCAAATGTCCCCCTAACCATGACATGATGATTTCCCCTTCTTGAACCATATGCATTGAATTCTCGAACTGGAATACCTTTATCTGTTAGGTATATACCGGCTGGGCTTTTTACTGGAATTTGCCCAACTGGAGAGATATGATCTGTTGTAATGGAGTCACCTAACATTAATAAGGACTTCATGTTTTTGAAATCTGAGTCTGTCTTTACAGTTGAAAGCTCTTCAAGGAAATACGGCGCTTCTTGTATATAGGATGATTGATCATCCCATTTATAAAGCAACCCTTCTGATGATTCAATCGATGACCATGCCTCATTTTCAAAAATATGTTCATACTCCTCTTTAAATAGCTCGTTCGTAATAGTAGAACTGATCACTTCATTAATTTCTTCTGTAGTTGGCCAAATATCTTTTAAATAAACTGGATTTCCATTATTTCCGAAACCAATTGGCTCTGAGTACATATCCAATTGAACTGAACCCGCTAAAGCAAATACAACCACCAATGGCGGAGAACTTAAGTAATTCGCTTTTATTAGTGGATGTACTCGTCCTTCAAAGTTTCGATTTCCACTTAAAACAGAAGTGACAAGAAGATTATTCTCTTTAATTGCCTCTTCGACAGATTCAAGAAGGGACCCACTATTTCCGCAGCACGTTGCACAACCATAACCGTCAACATAAAATCCAATCTCCTCTAATGCCTTAAGTAGGCCCGATGCTTCAAGGTATTTTGTTACGACACGTGATCCTGGTGTTAAACTTGTTTTTACAAACTCGGGCTTCTTAAGGCCAAGTTCCAATGCCTTTTTAGCCACTAGCCCTGCAGCTACCATCACACTTGGATTTGAGGTATTTGTACAGCTTGTAATGGCTGCGAGTACGAGTGAACCAGTACTAATCACACTACCGTCCTTTAATTCAACCTTTTTATTAAGTTCGGATACACCTAAACCATAACCTCCACTTTCAACCGGCTTTGTTACGACTTTAGTAAACTCGTCTTTCATCAAGCGTAATTCAATACTATCCTGTGGTCTTTTCGGACCAGCAACTGTTGGTTTAATTGATGATAAATCTAACTCTAGTGTTTCAGTAAAATTCGGATTAGGGGTATCATCTGTTCTAAATAAACCTTGGGCGTCATAATATGCCTTTATCAATGATCGGTTTTCTCCACGACCTGTTAGCTCGAGATAATCTAATGTCACTTCATCAATCGGAAAATACCCCATAGTCGCTCCATATTCAGGAGCCATATTGGCAATTGTTGCTCGGTCAGTTAAAGAAATACTGGATAATCCTGTTCCAAAAAACTCAACAAACTTGCCTACTACTCCTTTTTTTCGAAGTAAATTTGTAATTGTTAATGCAAGGTCTGTTGCAGTAACGCCCTCTTGAAGCTTACCTGAAAGCTTTATTCCTACTACCTCAGGAATCACGAAATAAAGTGGTTGTCCAAGCATGGCTGCTTCTGCTTCGATTCCACCAACACCCCATCCTATTGTACCAAGGCCATTAATCATGGGTGTATGAGAATCTGTCCCTACAAGAGAATCTGGATAAACAACATATTCTCCATTTTCATTTTTTGTGACAATCGATGTAGCCAAATACTCTAAATTAACTTGGTGAACAATCCCGTTTGATGGTGGTACTGCCCTGAAATTAGAAAAGCTAGTTTGTGCCCACCTAACAAAGCGATATCTTTCTAAATTTCGTTCATACTCAAGCTTAAGATTATCAGACAGGGATTGTTGATTCCCAAAATAATCAACAATCATTGAATGGTCAATAACTAAATCTACTGGAATTTGGGGATTAATTCGTGATACATCTCCACCTTTTCGTTTCACAGCATCTCTCATGGCAGCTAAATCCACGATAGCAGGAATTCCTGTAAAATCCTGAAAGACAATTCTAGCCGGCTTGAATGGAACTTCTTTTTTCTCCCATTGTGTCTTCTCCCAGTTTGCAAGTTGTTCAATATGTGAAGTGGTGATTTGCTTTCCATCTAGATGGCGAACAGCAGCTTCTAGCAGCATTTTAATAGAATTAGGTAATGATGAAATAGGATACCCACTCGATTCTAGTTCTTTTATTCTATAATATTGATATTCTTTTCCATCCACATATAATGCTCTTTTTAATGTAGATAGATATTCCGTTACACTCATGAATTTGCCTCCCTTGTTGTTATTAAACATTGAAAAAATAGTCTAGTTGATGGCAATCATCTAGACTATTTATGATTAACACTATTTTTCAGGGATATATAAATCACCTTTTATTATTCTTCGGGCTGTTCTATCTAAGCCAACAGAAGCAACATCTGCCTGCTCCTTGGTTAATGCAACGCGAACCTCTGCGATACCCTCTGGATGACCGATTCGAATAATTTGTTCAACACTTCCATCTTTCTTTCTGGAGTATTGATTTGGAACGGTGCCCTCAAGCAATGCAGATGAAGCTAAGTTATATAACCCGCTCCCTGCAAAAGTACGGTGAAATTTCTTCATAGAAACCATTTTTGCGACAATATCAATATCGTTCGCGTTAATATGCTTTCCTGCTGAAGTCACATAATCGTGTGGACTAGCAACTATAGCAATTTTCGGTATGGAGGGAATGTTTTTTGCTTCATCCTCGTTTTTTGCGATACCGCCGGCAACTGCCATTTTCAATCGAATTTCCTCTAACTCAGACAATAATTCATGATTCGCTCCTACAACATGATTTAGCTCTGAACCTACTATCCCAAATTCACTTGCTGCTACATACACAAATGGATTAACAATATCAATAAATGATGCTTCATAGATTCTTTTACTAGTAACTATCTTTGTTTTCAGACCAATTGGAATTGTTTTCCCAGTCTTTCCCCCTCCAGGCGAAAGAATATTAACCATGACTTTTGCTCCAGGGGTAACAACTCCTGGCATCAAATAATCTCCTGATACCTTTGCTTTACCGTTTGATAGAGGAACTTTCATTTTTATCATTTTATTTATATTTTTATTAAAAGCTGATACAGTCACAAAATCATCGTTTGAGTTCGTTGACACAAGGCCTTCATCTACTGCGAATGCTCCTATAGCCGCCATTAGATTTCCACATGTTCCTTTATCATCAACAACTTGCTCTCCAATGCCAATTTGATAAAATGTATAATCAAGGTCCGCACCTTCAACAGACGGCTCTGAAATAACCATGATTTTACTAGTGTGAGATGTACCACTTCCTAAGCCATTTACTTGTGAGGGATTGTATGCATCAATTCCCTCTAAAAAAATTTTGTGCTTTAATTCTTTATTTTTTGGTAAATCTTTTTCATGAAAAAGGATACCTCTACTTGTGCCACCTCTATAAACAACACAACGCACAGAGAATTGAGACATTATTCTTCCTCCCTACTTCATTTCAGGAACAATGGTTTTAGCTATTTCTTGATCAAGATCCTCATAGTCATGAAGTTTAATGGTTTCATATAGTTCCTTACGTGTTTGCATCTTATCTAACACATCACGCTGTGTACCTTTCTCGAATACTTCAGAGAATACAATTTCATATGCTTTCGCTGCTGCTCTCAAAGAGGTAACCGGATAAATAACCATCGAGTAACCAAATGATTCAAATTCTTCAGCTGTAAAGTATGGAGTTTTTCCAAATTCGGTCATGTTTGCTAATAAAGGAACCTCAAATTCTTTGCTGAAAGCCCTGAAGTCTTCTTCGGTAATTAATGCCTCAGGGAAAATAGCATCAGCTCCTGCTTCTACATATTTTTTTAGTCTATGGATAGCAGCCTCTCTACCTTCAACAGCAAGTGCATCTGTTCTTGCAACAACAACCAATGAAGGAGCAACTTCTTTAATGATTTTAATTTTTTGGGACATTTCATCAGCTGTGACCAATTTTTTTCCATTTAAATGACCACATTTTTTTGGTAAATCCTGATCCTCAATTTGAACGGCAGCTACACCCGCTTCCACCATTTCTTTAGCCGTTCTGGCAACATTTAAGATTCCGCCAAAGCCAGTGTCAATATCAGCTAATAATGGCAAATTTGATGCACGAATAATTTCACGTGCTCTTTCGGCAACCTCTTGTGAATGTAATACACCTAAATCCGGTAGCCCTCTACTTGCCGTATAAGCCCCACCAGATAAGTACAATGCTTTAAAGCCAACCTTTTTAGCCATTAATGCAGCCATGCCGTCATGTGTACCCATAATCTTCAAGATTGGTCCTGCCTTTATATAATTTATAAAGTCCTCTGCTAATTCTTTTTGACTCTTTTGTTGTTCAACAAGCCATGTCATGATATTCCCTCATTTCATTTTTCTAATAAGTAAAACCCATGGTCATGAAAGAACGAAGGACCCTACTAAATAGGGCCCCGTCTTTTCATTAGTCAACTAAACCAGATTCACTAATTAAATCTTTATACATTGTAGTTTGTTCTTCCAAGAATTTAGTTGTTTCACTACTATTCTTGTAGAGTGGAGTCCAGTCATTATTTTTCACTAGGTCTTTCCAAGCATCGGTTTCAACCATTTCTCCGATTACTTTATCCCAGTAAGCAATTTCTTCTTCCGTCATATCTTTAGGTCCCATGATACCTCTCCAGTGAGGGAATACCATATCTACACCTTGTTCCTTCCATGTAGGAACATCCTCTAAACCTTCTATTCTTTCATCAGAAGAAACGCTAATTACTCTGAAGTTGCCTGCAATATGCTGATCCTTAGACTCAGAAACTGCCATTGTTGCAACATCTACGTGACCACCTAAAAGAGCTGTTACTACATCTCCACCACTCTCGTATATCATGAAATTTAATTTAGATACGTCAACACCGTATGTTTTTGCTGCTTGTACAAATGACAGGTGATCGTTGTTACCTAATCCTGGCGCAACTGCAATTGTTAAAGATCCTGGATCCTTTTTCAATTGTTCCATAACATCTTTTGCAGTTTTGAACTCGGAATCATTTCCAACTGCAATTGAAATCCACTCAGTTGTTAAAATTGCTAGTGGAGTGAAATCTTCATAAGTTAATTCACTTTGGCCTAATAAGTTATTTGTAATAAGTAGACTTGAGTTAATAGAAAGATGGTGTGCGTCTTTTGTAGAAAGATATTGCCAGCCTACTTCTCCACTTCCCCCTGGCTTATTAACTACATTAATGTTTTGGTCTACAATGCTTTCATCCTTAAGAATCTTTTGGATTGCTCTAGCAGTTGCATCCCAACCACCCCCTGGAGTTGCTGGTGCTACAAGTTCAATATTCCCAGTTGGAAATGATTTTTTATCACCTGATGCACCAGAAGAACATGCTGCAACAAATAGTAATGATAAAATTGCAATAAACGAAAAAAGCTTTTTCATTTTCCCACCCCTTTTTTAAATTTTCACAACCTTATAATACTTTTAATATACAAAAATGTAATCGTTTTCAATTTAAAAGAAATTAACAACAATAACCCTATTTTGTTCATAAAGTTCACAGAATTTACAAATCTCGCAAATCTAAGGATGATATAAATGAAACGAATGCGTTAATTACATTTACCTCTAGTGATTCATTATGATAAAGCATCCATGTATTACGAATTAATGGATTATTTTCTTTATCCGTAATAAACACTTTATGAATATCTTCATTTCCTTTTAAAATCATGCCCGGCATTATTGCATACCCAAGTCCATTTACAACCATTTCTTTACAAGTATCCACTTGATCCACCTCCATCGTAACCATAGGAGGTCTTGTAAAGTTTTCAATCCACCAATGATCAATTATAGATTTTAGTAGATTATCCGTTTTATAATCAATGCGAGGTAGATTTGGCAAATTGCTGATATCAATTTCCTCCTTTGAAGCAATACATAATTGATCTTCAAATAATAAGTGTTTTTGCTCAATCCATGTATATTCCCCGCGAACAAAGGCGATATGGATATCCTTTTTATATAGTGAATGGAAAAGATCTCGGCTCCATCCTGTCGTTACTTTGAACTCAACATTTGGATAGTTGTCTTTAAATGCCCTTAATAATTGTGGCAGTTTATATTTGGTGAAAAAACTGGATACACCCAAATTTATTGTTCCAACAACCTTACTCTCCATATTAGTCAAATGATCCTTTATTTGTTTTAATTTTAAGATCATTTCCTCTGCACTTTTCGCCAAGTACTCGCCCTGTGGAGTAAACTGGACACCTCGTCTGTCCCGATTAATTATTTTGATCCCAAATTCTTTTTCAATTTGTTTGATACGATTTGTTAGGGCCGGTTGTGAGATAAATAATTGTTTACCTGTTCTTGTAATATTCTTATTTTCATAGAGGACCTTAAGAATTTCCCAATCCTGACTTCGCATTTCATTCCCTCCTTTTATACATTAGATATTCATAAATCTTATGGCTATTAATTCAAATACAATATTTTACTTATATCTATCAATATACTATATTTATCATTACAAAATAAGAAATTTTTTGGTGAGGGAGAAACATGATTCTTTGGATAGTCATCATTATCTGCACTGGTTTTCAAACAATCTTAAATACAACAAGACCGATCATCACGTTATATGCCTCTGAAATGGGGGCAAACACATTTGATATTGGAATTCTTACAGCAGCGTATGCTTTTTTTCCACTAATTTTCGCAATCCATGCTGGCAAAATTGCCGATAAAATCGGAGACCGATTACCTGTATTTCTTGGTTTAGCCGGAATATCACTTGGAATGGTCATTCCTTATTATTTTCCTTCAATGGCAAGCTTGTTTGTATCGCAATTAATAGTCGGTACAGCTGCTGTTTTTATCACAGTTTCTTTACAAAACATACTCGGAAATATTGCTTCCGAGGAAAAACGGGATCAATATTACAGTCTATTCGGAATTGCAACCGCGATGGGAGCGATGATTGGTCCGATAATCGGCGGATATTTAGGAGAAAACATATCTTATTCTTCTGTATTCCTTGCTTCGATTTTTATTAATATCATTCCTATTTTGATTTCCTTATTTATTCCTGTCCTAAGGAAGCAAAAAACGAAGCAAAAAATGAGCATAGGTGCCTCAGTTGGATTATTAAAAATGCCTTTATTAAGAAAAGCATTAATATCAAGTGCGCTTGTCCTATATTCAAAGGATATCTTCGTTGCTTATTTCCCACTATTCGCAAAGCAGTATGGGATATCTACCTCAACAATTGGCTGGATTATTTCAATACAGGGGTTAGCGATTATTCTCGTTCGGTTCTTATTACCCGCATTAACAGAAAAACTTGGAAGAGACAAAGTTTTAATTGCATCCGTTTTTATGGCAGGTATCTCATTTTTATTAGTTCCGTTTACTGGAAGTGTGATTTTATTAAGTGCGCTAAGTGCTCTCATGGGACTTGGACTCGGCTGTGGCCAGCCTCTTTCAATGACCACTACCTATAATGCTTCACCAAAATCAAGAACTGGTGAAGTACTGGGACTGCGACTTGCCTCAAATCGTTTATCACAATTAATAGCCCCTGTCTTCTTTGGCTTAGTTGGTTCCTGGGCTGGTATTTTTTCCGTATTTTTTATTAGTGGGACGTTTTTACTTGGTGGATTATTTGCTATTAAACCCGAAAAGAAAAGAAAACTAGCTTCATAAAAAAGAAAAGCCTACAGCATAAGAAAGTTGCTGTAGGCTTTGTTCGTTTATAGGATGTTCAAAAAGTCAGTCCAAAATGACACATCGAATTTCTGTGTAAATCACTCCAAGAATATAGTGAATTACTAGGTTATGTGCTTGCGTCTACTTGTTTTTTCACGAAGTCAATTCCTCAGCGCAAGGCTGCAAGGGAGTTAACTCAAGGAGTTGCCACACTCCGGTACTCGGGAGCTACACAGCCTTGAACTGCTCGGTCCTTTTCACCTCCTTTTGAACTCGTATTTATAGTTTAAAGGATACAAATTTCAATTCTGTCATTTCTTCTGTCGAATATTTGATACCTTCTTTTCCAACTCCACTGTTTTTAACTCCCCCATATGGCATATTATCAACTCTAAAGGTTGGAATATCATTAATGATGACTCCTCCTACCTCTAATCTGTCAGCTGCCTCAAATGCTCTTTGAATATTTGTGGTATAGACTCCTGCCTGCAGCCCATATTCTGAGTCATTTACGAGACTGATAGCCTCATCCCATGTTTTATACGAATTTACGGACACAACCGGACCAAATGCTTCATTACAAGAAACGGAAAGTTTTTCGTTAGTGTTTACTAAGATTGTAGGTTGGAAGACAGTTCCATCTTGTTTACCACCATAGACGACTTTTGCGCCATCTGCCTTCGCCTCTTGGACCCACTTATCGATTCGATCCGTTTCGTTTGGATTGATGAGAGATGATACATCTGTCGTTTCTGATTTTGGGTCACCAAGAACTAGTTGTCTAGTATAGTACTTCAATTTTCCAACGAACTCTTCAAATACATTTTCATTCACATAGATACGTTGAACCGAAATACATACCTGCCCAGCAAAATTGAATGCTCCCTCTGCACAACGAGCTGCTGCTGTCTCCAAATCATCAGTACTATCAATGATGACAGCAGCATTCGAGCCCAATTCGAGAGTAACGCGCTTAAGTCCTGCTTTCTCTTTAATTCGCATTCCTACTGGTACACTACCTGTAAAAGTAATCATTTTCACACGATCGTCCTGAACAAGTAAATCTCCTACCACACTGCCTTTTCCTGTCACGACATTCAGAGCACCTTTTGGCAGTCCAGCTTCTTCAAATAGCTTCGCTGTCATAATTGCACTTAAAGGTGTTTGTGATGCAGGCTTTAATACGACCGTATTTCCCGCCGCAAAGGCTGGGCCAAGCTTGTGTGCAACTAGGTTAAAAGGAAAGTTAAACGGCGTGATTGCTGCGATGACACCCAGCGGTTCTCTTTTTGTGTATCCAAATCTTCCTTTCCCGCTTTTTGCAGCATCAAGTGGTACAGTCTCCCCGTGAAGGCGCTTGGCCTCTTCTGCAGCAAATTTGTAAGTTTCAGCAGTTCTAACAATTTCTCCCCTCGCAGCTTTTAGTGGTTTGGCATTTTCAGAAGCTAGGATAAGAGCACATTCCTCGAGCCTTTCAGTAAACAGATCAGATACCTTTTCTAAGATTTCTGCCCGCTCAAAAGCTGTTAAATTTCGCATTGTTTTTGTCGTTTGTTGGGCACTTGCAATTGCGTTTTCTACCTGTTCTTTTGTAGCTAAAGGGATCATTGAAATGACCTCTTGATTATAGGGTGAGCGTAATTCTTCGTACTGGACGCCTTCTTCCCATTTTCCATTGATGAATAATTGTTGTTTTTCCATTTTTTACCCTCCCATAAAACACTTCATCTATTCGTACAACTTATAAATATAATCTATAAATTGATTATATTATATTTTTCTTATTCGAATAACTGTTATAAAATATAAGTTCAGTATCCTAATGAATGGAGAAACAAATATGAGAGGTATTTTTGAAAAGATAATGCCGTATATAAAACGACTTTGGGAATCTATTAAACGTTTTTGGCGAGATAAGCATATTACTAAAATTTTATTACTTATTGTATTGGTGTTTATCTTATTGTCTATGCTCTTCTTTGCCTTTATGGCTACTCAGGCAAACGTTCAATCATTGAAAGACGGTTTGCGTCAAGCAACTGTTATTTATGATAAAGATGGTGAAGTCGCAACCAATATTTCAACAAATCGAACTGAGGGTGTCTTGGTAGAAGAACTTCCTGAGCATGTAAAAAATGCGGTTATTGCAATAGAGGATGAGCGCTTCTATTCCCATAATGGTTTTGATATTAAAGGAATCACACGCGCCTTTTTTAATAATTTATTTGCCGGAAGAATTACAGGTGGAGGCAGTACGATTACTCAGCAACTTACAAAAAATGCGCTTCTCTCTCCTGAACAAACCTATAAACGTAAAATCGAAGAACTCTTTTTAGCATTGGAAATTGAAAAGCATTATACCAAGGATGAGATTTTACAAATGTATTTAAATCAAGTCTTCTTCGGAAATGGATCATGGGGCATTAGCCAAGCTTCGAAAAAGTACTTTAATAAGGAAATTGACAATGTATCAATCAGTGAGGCTGCAATGCTTGCTGGAATTCTCCAAGCACCATCAGCTTTAAATCCTTATAAAAACTATGATGGTGTGATTAAGCGAAGAAATACAGTTCTGTTAAAAATGCATGAGTTACAGATGATTTCCGATGATGAATATGCACAAGCGAAACAAGAAGAAATCAAGCTTGAAGATGGTGGTGGAAGCTATATAGAAAGAAACTATCCTTATTATGTTGACGCAGTGCTAGATGAGGCCATTAAGAAATATGGGTTGACGCAAGAGGAGATTCTGACTCGTGGCTATCGCTTCTATACTGAGATGGATCAAGACATTCAATCTGCCCTTGAAGATGTTTATAAAAAGGACTATCTTTTCCCTAAGGGGAGGGACGTTCTTGTACAAAGTGGTGCTGTAATGTTACATCCAAAGACTGGAGGTGTGCTCGGTTTAGTCGGCGGCCGTGGTGAACATGTATTCCGTGGTTTTAATCGAGCAACTCATTTGCAGGCTCAACCAGGGTCAACACTAAAGCCATTAGCAGTATATACTCCTGCACTTGAAGAAGGGTATGAAGTCACTTCCGTATTAGTTGATGAGTTAAAAACATATGGAGATTACACACCTGAAAACTTCTCAAAATCGTACCAAGGTGAAGTAAAAATGTATGAAGCCCTTGAGCACTCTTTAAATGCACCGACCGTTTGGCTGTTAGACCAAATTGGACTTAATAAAGGACTTGATTCTTTACGAAGATTTGGTATTCCATATTCAGAAGAAGATAAATATCTAGGTATCGGACTGGGTGGAATGCATAAAGGGACTTCACCTTTACAACTAGCGGAGGCTTATTCAGTCTTTGCAAATGAAGGAAAACGACCGGAAGGACATCTAATCTCAAAAATAGTAGGACCAACAGGAAATGTCATTGCTGAACATAAGCATAAAACAACTAAGGTTACATCAAAAAAAGTGGCAAACGATATGACTTCTATGCTACTAAACGTTGTTGAAACAGGTTCAGGTAGAGGCACAAAAATCCCTGGAGTTGAGCTAGCTGGGAAAACAGGTTCTACCCAGCTCCCTTATAAAGAGATTAATGGAACTAAGGACCAATGGTTTGTTGGATATACACCTAATTTCGTCGGTGCCGTTTGGATGGGCTATGACAAAACAGACAAAACACATTATATCCAAGGTAGTAGCTCTGACTATATTGTTCCTTTATTTAAAGGAATAATGGACGAAGTACTTCCTACAATGGAAGTAGACTCCTTTGATGTTGTTTCTGTTAATGCGAAGCTTTCGGGACAAGAGGACCGAAAAACGATTACCAAGGAAGAAATTAAAGAGCAAGCTGAAAAAATCGAAGAAACATTAAAAGAAGAAAGTGCCAAATGGAAGATCGTATTGGAAGAGGCAAAAAAAGACATTAAGAATGTCAGTGAAAAGGTTGAAAACAAACTTAGAGATCTACTAGGAAACTGACATATAAACTTGAAAGAGTATTGGGAAACCGATACTCTTTTTTTGTGCTATTAAGATGATTGGAGTGCTATCAACTTCCTAATTTCTGGAACACGATGTATCTTCACGACAGTTGAAGTGCTATCATCCTCCTAACTTCTGGACATGATGTATCCCCGACACGATTAGAGCGCTATCAACTTCCTAATTTCTGGAATATGGTGTATCTCCACGACGGGTGGAGTACTATCAACCTCCTATTTTCTGGAATTCAGTGTATCTCCACGACTGTTGGTGTGCTATCAACTTCCTAATAACTGGTAGGAGGCATATTTATACGATAGTTGAAGCCCATCTACTTCCTAATTAATGCAATCCGATGTATTCCAAGGAAAGTCTGACTGCTTTCATCCAAATCATGAATGCCAAATTTTCTAAAAAGTGTGATTAAAACCACTACATTCCGAAATTCACGTTGGTACACTAATACTATCAAATAATTGGGGGTATGATTGTTGGGCATTCGGGGTCTTTCTATCTTATCTATTCTTGTAGCTTATTTTTTAATTGTGTTTGGTGGTTATGTCGCTTCATCTCAATCAGGTATGGGCTGTGGGCCAGATTGGCCATTATGTAACGGTGTATTAATACCTGTATTAGAAGGTGAAACACTCATTGAATATGCACATCGTGTAATTGGTGCTCTGCTTTTTGTTCTTTCTGCCATATTATTTTTAAAAGTTAAGCGAACTGAAACTGAAAATCATGTAAAAACAACAGCAAATTGGATGATGCTTCTCCTTATCCTTCAGGTTATTCTTGGTGCGATTGTTGTTTTACTTGATTTGCCAGCAATTGTTGTTACCATTCATCTACTTATTGCAATGGCCTATTTTGCATGCTTGCTTTTTATATGGAAATGCCAAACAAGTTCAACAGTCAGCGTAAGTAATGCGTCACCCTTAAAGAAGCACTATTTCATCCTTATATTACTGCTAACTTTCACCTTAGGTTTTGGCGCTTATATAAAGCATCAGTCGTATGGTTTAGCATGCGAATGGTTATCTTGTTCAAACTCTTTCCTTCCATTAAATAAAGCTCAGATTTTACAATCCTTACATCGGTTCTTTGCGTATGCTTCAGCTATTTACATACTTATTCTGACGTTTTTTGCATTCACTAAGAACTGGAGTACAAGCATTCGATTAAGACTTGTGCTAACTTCACTAACCGTTTTATCACAAATTATAGCAGGCATTTTCACAATCAAGACGGCATTATCTATTCCTTGGGCAGTTATTCATCTAGCGATTGGTACCGCACTTTTTGGCATCATTGTAGAATCCTGCGTTACCTTACACTTTTCGCATACATCAATAAAGGTAACGAATTGGAGAAGCACTAAATTTACAAAGTAAAACACAAAAGCCCTTTATATAGGGCTTTTTTCAATTACTTCTAAAAAGTGTTTTAGGATTCCGGCTGTTAAACCCCAGATGACACGGTCTTCATAATAATAGAAGCATTCGTCCATACCTCTTACCTGCCATTTATAATTTTCCCCTCCAATGATATCGTTAAAAGGAAAGTTTTCTTCGGGCTCTACATGAAAATTCACTTTAAAAATCTGTGGAGGATTTGATTGTAAGAATGACAGTGGAACCGTAAATATTTCTCCAACTTCTGCTGGATTCGGTTGAATCTCATCAGGATTATTGATTACACCTACGTATGGATAAATAATTGTACCAAAAGGGGAAACAAAATAATCTAGTGGACTTACATTTGTAATATCACTTTCATTTAGCCCTAGTTCCTCCATCGTTTCTCTAATGGCTGTATGCCGCTCATCTCTATCCGTTGGGTCCATTTTTCCACCTGGAAAGCATATCTCACCTGGCTGTCGTCTTAATTGACTTGAACGAACCTCAAAAAGGATATGAACTTCATTATCTTTTTTTATTAAAGGAAGAAGAATGGAAAAGCGCTTAAAATCTCCACGGCCTAATAGAGAGGGAGTGCGTTCCTTAACTATATTGACAATTTTATCGATTTCCATAGTTCACCTCGAAACGTTATTTACTGTTTCAAACCTTTAAAAGCTTTAATAAAATCAATTGGGTCTTCTTTAATATTATAGGAGAATACTCCTTGGTTTGTGTGGAGATATAAAAAGCTCGCTCTGTAGGAAACATCATACACATGATCTAGATGAAATTCATTAGCAGAAGAAAGGATTCGGTCTTCAAACAATCGCAACTGATGATGGTTTTCAATATACTTTTGCACATTCCACTCTATTTTTCTTTGTATAGTGATATACGGTTGAGATGCAATAATTTTCACAATTCTCCCCTTTCTTTTCCTATATTGTACCAGAATTATGTATTTGAAAAAACCACAGTGGTTTTTCACACTGTGGTTTTCATAATTATTGTTGCACTAATTCTTTTTCAAGGTTTTGTAAACGTTCTGCTACTTCTTCCTCAGTTAACCCGTTCTCTTCTACATAACGGTTACGTGGGTGTACGCGACATTCATGTGTACAGCCTCTTAGATATTTATGCTCATTTTCTTCAGAACAAAGTATTTGTTCATTACATTCAGGGTTTGCACAGTTTACATAGCGTTCACATGGTTCTCCAGTAAAATGGTCTTTCCCTACAATCACATGCTCTTTTTGGTTTACTGGAACAGCAATTCTTTCATCGAATACGTAAAGCTGGCCGTCCCAAAGTTCACCTTGTACCTCAGGGTCTTTACCGTATGTTGCAATTCCTCCGTGAAGCTGGCCAACATCCTCGAAGCCTTCTCTTACTAACCAACCAGAGAATTTTTCACAACGAATACCGCCAGTACAGTACGTTAGTATCTTTTTTCCATCAAGCATTTCTTTGTTTTCTCTTACCCATTGTGGTAAATCACGAAAAGTTTCTACGTCTGGTCTAATCGCGCCTCTGAAATGTCCTAAATCATATTCATACGTATTTCTTGCATCTAAAATAATTGTATTCTGATCTTGCATTTTTTCATAAAATTCTTTTGGACTTAAATATTTACCTGTTAATTCATGTGGGTTAATATCATCCTCAAGGCTTAAGTTGACAAGCTCAGGACGAGGTCTAACATGCATTTTCTTAAAAGCATGTCCATCTGCTTCATCAATTTTAAAAACCATTGTTGCAAAACGAGAATCTTTTCTCATTTCTTCCATATACTTGTCGGTTTGTTCAATAGTTCCAGAGACCGTTCCATTAATACCTTCTGTCGCTACTAAAATACGACCTTTTAGACCGATTTCTTTACAGAAAGCAAGATGCTCTGCTGCAAATTCTGCTGGATTTTCAATTGTTACATATTGATAGTAAAGTAATACTCGATAAGGTTTTGTTTCTGTCATTATTTTCGACCGCCTATCATTAATATTTGCAAGATATGAATGTGTTTAGGATCGAATTACACTTTTCTCTTACATCAGTGTATTGTATCAAATTCTTTATTATTAAATCAACGTTTTATACCTTCCTTATATTGTAAAGTCGTTTTTTTATTGCATAAATATATCTATTTTTATCAATTGATATATAATAAGTCTGTCAAACTTTTTAGATGGGGGTTTCAAATATGAGTTTACCAAAAGCATTAACGATTGCAGGTTCTGATAGTAGTGGTGGAGCTGGTCTCCAAGCTGACATAAAAACCTTCCAAGAACATGGAGTTTACGGCATGTCTGCCTTAACTGTAATTGTTGCGATGGACCCGCATAATCGTTGGAATCACCAAGTTTTTCCGGTTGACCTCGATATCATCAAGGCACAATTAGCAACAATCCTTGATGGAATAGGTGTCGATGCGGCAAAGACTGGTATGCTTCCTACTGTCGATATTATTGAAATTACTGCAGATGCGGCTAAAAAACATAATCTTCAAAAATTTGTAGTGGATCCTGTAATGGTTTGTAAGGGAGAAGATGAAGTTCTATTCCCGGATCATGCTGTTGCCCTTAGAGAAATACTAACTCCACTTGCAACAGTGATTACTCCAAATTTATTTGAAGCAGGTCAACTAAGTGGAATCGGTTCAATCACAACTATTGATCAAATGAAAGAAGCTGCTGTGAAGATACACGATCTTGGTGCGAAATATGTACTCGTAAAAGGTGGCGGAAAGCTAAAACATGATAAAGCAGTAGATGTTTTATATGATGGAAAAGAAATAGAGATCCTTGAAAGCGACCGATTTGAAACAACATTTACTCACGGTGCCGGTTGCACCTCTTCAGCTGCAATCGCAGCAGGACTTGCAAAAGGATTAGAAGTGAAGGAAGCCATATATGAAGCGAAGAAATTCATTACAGCTGCCATTCGTCACTCCTTCCAACTAAATGAATATGTTGGTCCAACAAATCATGCTGCACGCCGACTTTATGGAGATAAGTAATTCTCTATTACAGCTGTAGACAGGTTCTACAGCTGTT
Source organism: Ferdinandcohnia sp. GQ5 (assembly GCF_059759275.1). Classification (NCBI taxonomy): domain Bacteria; kingdom Bacillati; phylum Bacillota; class Bacilli; order Caryophanales; family Bacillaceae; genus Ferdinandcohnia; species Ferdinandcohnia sp. GQ5. The sequence continues at coordinate 85,151 of NZ_JCAXEW010000009.1, read as the reverse complement.
TAAATTCTTAGGCAATGTGAAAACGCAAGGCGCCCTTCTATTGGTGAATAGCGTAAGATGAACGCTGACTTAAAGTGTTTTTTTCCCTTCTGAAGCGATTCGCTTATTGTCTCGAACAGATGGCGCTTGAAGCTGGACATCCTGAAAACCTGCCTAGACGAATTTTATATATGATGGTAATATTGTGAATATCATAGAATAATAGATACGCAATCATATATATATTCCCACATGTAAAAAGCCATAGGTAAGGAGTGTGTAAAATGCCTAGGATAAACAAAGATATTGTAAAATTTTTACGCAAAAAGAACAACATGACTCAACGTGATTTTGCTAAAGCAGTAAATTGTAGTTTTGCACTTATTGCCCTTGTTGAAGTTGGTAAACGTAGAATTACGAATAATCTTGAAACAAAAATCAAAGATTCTTTCAACTTAGACGATCAACAAATCTCATCCCTTGCAACCATCGTACAGGAGATTGCGAAGGGTGTACATCCGTATATGTAAAAGCAAATGCACAGGGGGCTAGGTGCTTGAGCTAGACCTAGAACAAAAAAGCAATTGGACATCATGCTCCAATTGCTTTTTACTTTATGTTTGAGAACCCATATTCCTCTAAAAGAGCAATAGCTTCATCGCTCAATAAGTATTCATAAAATAATTTTGCTTCATTTAAATGTTCTGATGATTTTAAGACTCCGATCGGATAAATAATCTCTGAATGATACTTAGTATCCACACTCATCACAATCCGAATTTGATCTGATAATTGTGCATCTGTTTTGTAGACAAACCCTGCATCAACATTTCCAGTCTCAACATATGTAAGGACTTGCCTAACATCTTTTGAAAGCACTAACTTATTTTCAATTTCATTCCACATATCCATGCTTTCGATTGCTTCCTTCGCATACTTCCCTGCAGGAACAGATTCTGGTATACCTATTGATATCCGTTCAGCCTTTGTTTTCAAATCTTCTATTCCCGTAATCTGCTTTTCGTTTTGTTTTGGAGCAATTAACACAATCTCATTGCCAGTTAGATTTTGCTGGAGATCTTCGTCAATAAGTTCCTTATCAATAAGTATATCGAACTTTTCTTTAGAAGCCGATAAAAAGATATCAACTGGAGCTCCTTGAGAGATTTGTTGTGCAAGTGCACCTGATGCGCCAAAATTAAAGGCGATATCAATTGTAGAATGTTCCTTTTCAAAATTGTTCTTTAATTCTTGTAAAACATTCTGCATACTTGTAGCAGCAGAAACCGTTAATTCTACCTCTTTAGTAGACTCCTGATCGGTACCTTGAGGCCCACAGCCAGATAAAAAAAGAGCAAAAAAGAGTATAAGGATAAATTTATGCATAAAAAACACCTTCCCTTAGCCAGTATAGCTAAAAGAAAGGTGTTTTGAAAATAGTCATTTTTTATAGGTTTAATAATTCAACGTGCTTGCCAATGTGTTTAACAAGGGCTTGACGATATTCATCTTCATTATCATTCAAAGTACCGAAAAATTCATCTTTGAAAATGAAGTTTCCGTTTTCATCTTTTACAGTTAACAATAATCCGTATGTTACATGGATTACTTGTCTTGCTGCATCATTATTCATATATTCTGGAAGGTTTTCATCAGAAACTGTATCAAGTGGTACGATTGTATTCATATCTGGTGTAATATGGTAATACTTAAGTGCCTCATTTAAATGTTCTAAAGCATATGCATGCATTCTTCTATATAATCCAGGATTTACCTTTGCAATTACACGTACAGCTTCAAGCCAGTTTGTGCCAGCTGTTTTAACATGAAGAACTCCATTCGTATACTTCGCGATAATTGGGAAAGCTGTAAATTTATCACTTCCAGAGTGGATACTTAATTTGTATTCAAAGTATTCAGCGATTAGCGCGTGTTCACGTAATTCTTTTTCGAATTGTTCTATATCACCGATATAATCAATTCCTTTTTGGAATTCACCACAGAATCTTGGAGCAAGGCTTGTTACTGTTACGCCACGTTTTTGTAATTCATTTGCTACAAAGAAATGTGCTGCTGGAGATGTAACTGTTTCAGTTTCATCAATCGAAATTTCAAAATCAATATCACGATCTGCTTTTTCGATATATGTTTCATGTACATGGACCATATACTCTAAAGCTTTTCCGTATAACAATACAAATTTCTTTAATGTATTTTCATCAAATCCGATTTCAAGACCTTTTACATCGAATTCTTTGTTTAAATATAGCTGATTATAGTGATTCTTCGTTTCTTCAGGGAGGCTATCAAATTCTGCAATGATTTCCTCTACTGTTAAGCCCTCAACTCGGTTTTGAATATGGTCTGAACAATCTAATGTTAGCATTGACATACCAAGTGATAATGCCATTTTAATATCTTCTTCTTCTTTTAAGTGGTCACCGTCTGCACCAAATCCACCTGTATATCCTTCTTGGAATACTGCAAAGCTTGCTGCGTCAATTACATCATTCATTGTACGATTCGTTAATGTTAATTCACGAATACTTTGTTGAGCAAGAATTGGCTTCACATTATGGTCGCGAACAGTTTCAATATGTCCTGGTGAAGCTAGACCTAAGCGGTCACCTAGACCCATTGTTGCAATTTTTGTACCAAATGCTCTTGGAACAGTATATTCAAAGTAACGATTTAATACTAAACGATTTTCGTGTGTTAATGGACAAGCCTTTCCATTTTCGGAAATCACTGTACCCTCTAATTCTTCAAATAAAGCTCCTTCGCCTGATGCAAGGATCCATTTTTGCTGTTGGTCCCTTACCATGACAAGGCTTACATTATCATGATGAGTTAAGGATTTCTCGTAAACTTTTACTTCACTAGAATTTTCGAAAACGTTTCCGTTTTTTAATGCTTCAACTAGTTGCTTCATATGTTCCATGGATATAGCCTCCTAATTAAATTGCCTTCAAATTAAATAATATCGTAATATACTAATATTGCAATGAAAAAATAACTATTCTTCGAATAAAATCTTGAAAACTTTTTCTATATTTTCTGTTCTTTGGGTATTTACAATGACACCCATTACCACATTTGGATCATCTATTGCTTCGTTAAATAGTGGCAATGCTTGCGCATCGATTCCAGTAGCCTGATTTTCAGAATCATAATACATAAATTCCTTATCAACTGGTAGTTTTTTATCTATTAATTTATCTAAGCTATAAAAATATTGTTCCCCATTCATAATCTCGAACTGTTCTTTATCAATGAACAAAACATCGAGTTCTCCAGTAGATATTTCTCCAGTTACTCGTTGTAGAGCTGCCATAACAACATTTAAATCTGCAGCATCCGGTGCATATGGGATTACCTGAATCGATACCTCATGTGTTTTTCTTTCTTCTTCAGAAAGAATTCCTTCATTTAGCCTTTGTTGAATATTTTTAATTTCATTTGAATCTACCAAATCTCCTAAAACAAGAACTGAAAGTGCAGTATCCTTTTTGGGCGAATAGTCGTTTACTAGAAAGATAGCGGCAATTAATACAATAACAAAAGCAACTAGATAATATCTATAGTACTCCCAAATATACTTGGCTTTTTCAGCTGTACTCATGGCTGCAAATAATTCTTTGACCTTTCCTTTATCTCTCAAAGCCCTTTCATCCTTTCTGATGTGTATACGAGGAATATACTACGTATTATCCCATACTAAGCATTTTCGTATTTTTCTTGTAAAAATGCAATACTATCATCTATAAAAGGTTCGGTTGTACTTTCTAGTAGAAATTGGATATAAGGTTTTCTATGCTTAATCAGTTCCATGACTAAATCGTAGTTTAATAGCCCTTTACCAGGAGGAGCAAACTTTAACTTGCCATTCTCAATAACAAAGTCTTTACAATGAACAATGATTATACGATCTCCAAATAGTTCGATTGCCTCTTTGAAAATTTCATCTTGATAAATGTAATTTTCAACAGTTAACAAATTTACCGGGTCAAAGATAATTTGTAAATTATTTGAATTTACTTCATCCAATAACCTTTTTAAAAGCATTGGATTGTAAACAGGATGGTTAACTCCCGCTTCTATTCCCACAATAACTCCAAATTTTTCTGCTTCATTTACAAGTTCTTTCACACTATCTACAACATCTAAAAAAGGTTTCTCTCGAAAATTATCTACAGTAAATCCCATTTTAGCATGGACATTTCCTGTTTCCGTTCCAACAACACTACAACCAAAATCTCTTGCATAACGGATATGCTCCTTGAAACGGTCTAATGCTTTTTGACGTTCTCGTTGATCTGGGTGAATCATATTAATATAGCAGCCTAATACTCCGATTTGGATGTTCATTTGTTGAAAAGCATTACCTATATACTTTGCAAAACCCGGTGAAAGACTTCCTAAACTCGTATTTAGTTGTGGAAATGATTTTGCTAAGGCCAATTGTACAGAAGATAACCCTTTATCTTTTACTGTTTGCACAAGTTCATCTAAAGAGCTAGCCTTCACATCATGGGCGCGAATACCTAGATTAATCACATGTACACCTCACTTTAATCCTTAAGATATAACGCTAAATCTGGGATTGTTTTTTTAATTTCTTTGGCAATAATTTCGGCAATTTTATTTGCCCCATCCTCTCGAAAATGCGTATCATCACTAATTCCATCAGGGTAGTTTCGATGTTCACCCGGCTCAAACCAAAAAAAAAGATTTTTACATTCTTCAGGACCTAAAGATTCATATAAATTCTTCGAATCACTCCATAAATCGATGATACTCACTTGTTTTTCTTTTGCTAGGGCGACCATCGCTTCCGGATACTCTCCTAAACTATTCATTATTTTTCCGTTTTCATCGAAGGTTCTTCGATGCATCGAAGTTACTAAAATCGGGATTGCCTCTTTTGCTCTAGCGCCTTCGATATATTTGCTCAAATATTCTTGATAGGTTGAATATGGTTCTGTTCTACGATGGTCCTGTTTTTGATCGTTATGACCAAATTGAATAAAGAGGTAATCATTCGGTTGAATTTCATTTAGTATTGATTCTAACCTCTTTTCATCTATAAAACTTTTTGAACTTCGACCGCCAATTGCGAAATTGTGAATGATAACATTTTCTTTAAAATATTGGTTGATTACCTGTCCCCATCCTGCACGCGGTTCTTCGTTCGGTGGGCAATCAGATACTGTCGAATCTCCGGCAATATATATATGAATGTTTTTCATTGAAACACCTTCAATTTGTCTATTTACTAAAACTTGGTTCTCTCTCATTTGATTTTACTTCGTCTTTCCCATTTACTTTTTCTTCAATTCTTGCAAATACTTTCAGCGCTAGCCACATAATAAAATAGGCTAGTATACTTACACTTAGAAAAGGTATAAGAGATGGGACATAAGTAAATCCCATATAAAGTATGAAAATCCCTAATACCATCGCAAAAGTAACGAGTGGGTAGGATAGACCGTACATGACGGCATTTTTTATATACGATTTTATATTCCCATTAAAATGTACGTAGATTGGGAAAATATATAGTAGAATTACGATGTAAACTGAACAAATTGCAATTAGTGCATACCTTACCACAATAAAAAACATGCTTGTGGTTGGAAGAAATACAAGATCAACATATAAGATATATCCAGCTATGAACAGGGTAAGCCCTAGGAGGTTGGATTTTAAGAATTCTTTCTTATATACACTCCAAAATGTTGAAAAGACAGGGATATCTTCATCTCCCATGATCCACTTTCGAGTTACTGCAAAAAGCGCTACAGTTGCGGGTACAAATCCTGCAACAACTAGTCCCATTATTGTAAATAGAAGCCATAGCATATTTAAATAAATCAAACGTGATATAGCCCCACACCAACGGTAAAATGGACTGTCCAATCCTCCTAGCATATGTCTTTCCCCTTTCTATTTTTGTTTATTAAGGAAGTTCAAAAAGTCATCAAATGATAAACTGCGAATCTCGGTAGTTTATTACAAAGATAGAACAAGGTCCTTGTATGTGTGCTTCGTATACAAGTTAATTCAAGGATGTATATTCCTCAGTACAAGGCAACAAGAAAGAATAATGTTGTTGCCTCGTACCGTTCCTCAAGCGACGAGTTCCTTGACCTTCTATGCTTCTGACTTGTCGACTTATTGTTACACTTATTCCGATAGTTGTCCTTGGTAACTTTTAAGTAATTCTTTAATCGAAATTGGTTTCTTCTCTTCGACTGATTTCCAAACCGCTTCTCCAAGTGCGATTGAGTAAGCTCCAGCTTCCGCACCTGCGAGTATTTCATATTGGCGTCTTGGATCAATGCCTTGATAAAGATCATGAATTAACACAGGATCTCCACCGCCATGACCCCCAGCTGTTTGGACAACATGAATAATTTCTTTTGAACCAAATAAAGGATAGTAATCAATTGTTTGCTCAGGCACTTCGAAAGGTACCCGACTTGGTGCATGAAATTCTTGAGTTTCAATTCTTCCCTTAGTACCATTGATAGCTAAGCGATAGCCCTCAAATGGTGTAGAGAAATTAATAGAATAGCTTAATAGAGCACCTTTGTTGTATTTTACACTAGCTGTATACGTATCTTCTATGTTTATCTCGGAGTCAAAGATACATGCATCCGGTCGATAATCCGTATATTTGTTTTCTTTTTTATCGCCCATGTTTAAGTGATCATCTTCAATTACTTCAGAAAATTCACGAGGATTCCATCTTAAGTAATAATCACAATTATCTTTTACATCGCATGTACCACAATATCTGTTATCAGTACTTGGGTCTGGGTTGAGCTCTCCATTTGGCCCATAATAATGTAAGGCTCCATGTGCAAAAACCTCTTCTGGATATTGATCAATCCACCAATTTACAAGATCAAAATGATGTGTTGATTTATGGATTGAAAGTCCACCAGAAAGTTCCCTTTTCCGATTCCAGCGTTTGAAATAGCTCGCCCCGTGGTATGTGTCGATATACCAATTCAAGTCAACCGAAGTCACTCTCCCTATTTTACCTTCTAAAACGAGTTCCTTGATTTTTCGATGGTACGGACTATAGCGATAATTAAATGCCACAGTCACTTTACCTTTACTATGTTGTTCTGCTTCAATGACCCTGTTAGCATCTTTAGCGGTTGTAACCATTGGTTTTTCTGTGATGACATCAACATCATGTTCAAGTGCTTTTAAAATGTAATCGATATGTGTGTTGTCACGGCTTACAACAATGATACAATCCGGTTTAGTTTCCTCGATCATTTGATCAATCTGATTTGGAAGATATGTCGGTGTTTGAGCTAATACAGGAAATTTCTCCTTGCATAATTCAAGACGGTATTCATCGCTGTCTAGCAAACCAACAATCTCGCTTTGTTTTGCAAACTTTTCAACTAATGGTGGAATAAACATTTTTAGTGCTCTGTTACTTAATCCACAAACTGCATATTTTTTCATTGATTATTTTACCCCCGGATGTTCAGCAAGCAATTTCTCCATCTCCATACTTGCCATAATAAAAGCACCTGCACCATGTAAGTCGTTATGGCTGCGCTCACGATTAATATAATAGTCATATACTCCAATTGAAGTACCGATTACAATATCATCTATAATAAGAGTGCCTTCTTCAGTTTCTTGAACTTTATACTTGAGCAGTCCCTCATATGCCTTTGTTGCATATTTTTCAAATTCCTCGCCTACATATTTCTTAGAAACAGCTTTGGCAATGACATAAACGAATAGACTGGAAGCAGATGTCTCAAGCCAGTTATCTTCATTGTCTCCCTTGTCCACAACTTGGTACCATAGGCCAGTCTTTTCATCCTGATATTTGACGACATCACGAACATAATCTCGAATGAATGCAATCCACTCTTTCTTATGTGGATGGCCCTCTGGTAAAATATCAATCATGTCTATGACTGCTAATCCATACCAACCAAGAGCGCGCCCCCAAATCTCTGGAGCTTTACCATCAGGACGAGCCCATGGCTGTACCGCCTTTTCGTCCCAACCGTGATGATATAAACCGGTCGCTTCACTCTTTGTATGCTTTCGCATTAAGTTTTCCTGATGAATGACCATCTCGATTAAATTTGGCTCATTGAAATCATTGGCATAATGTAACGCAAATGGTCCACCCATGTATAAGCCATCTAGCCACATTTGGTACGGGTATTTATCCTTATGCCAGAATCCGCCTTCGCTTGTAAGATTTAAAGTTGTAAAAATATTGCGTAAGCGTCGTGCTGCTATTTCATATTTTTTTAATCCAGTAGCTTTATATAATGGGAATAATAACAGTCCTGCTTGAATTGAATCTAACTCATCTCTAGCAAATAATAAGTTTCCATTTTCATCGATATTGTGATCAACATATGCCTTTAAGTAATTAAAATATTTGTCTTCACCTGTTTTGTTGTAAACTAGATCCATTCCACATAAAAATACGCCTTGGTGATAGTGCCAACGTCCTCCAGGTGGAAGCTCCTCTGGAGTAAACTTTGTCATCAAAGTGTCACACATTTTTTGTGCAAAATATAAAGGTGATTTTTCAACTATCGTCTTATTCAAGAATATTCATCCTTTCTCACATTGAAATAGGTAAAATTTGAAAACGATAACAACTCTCCTGCCTTTATGATAGGATACTATTATAATAATAACTATAATCATTTAATTTACTTTTAAATAGGCCAGTATACCCTTGAATTCATTAGGAATGTTCTAATAATATGAACACAATGTAACAAAATGATTATTCAAATTATGCACGCTTACATTTATAATTAATAGACATTCGAATATTACAGGGATGTTACAAACTTAATAATCATCCCCTCACATTTGAATAGATTTGGAGTGATTACATGAAACTTAAGCTACCCGGAAGCTTCTTCCATAGGATGATTTTATTTGTAAGTATTTTGGCCATTATTCCCGTCATTATTGTCGGAATATTTTCATTCCTTCGCTCAACCTCTGTTGTGGAGAATTATGTTGCAAAAGAAAAAGAACATAGTGTGGACCAAATCCAAACAAATGTCGAGCAGGTTATTAAGTCAGTGGACCAATCCCTGACACAGTTAGCATCTTCATCAAAAATTATAGAATCATTAAGAGAACCACTTACTACAAGACAATTCCAGTTGTATAACCAGTTAAGAGACGATCTTAGTCATCAGCAAACATTCGATACACGTCTCACCGATGTTGCTCTGATTAGTCTTCAAAATAATTGGCTCGTTAATAATTACGGACTACAACGATTATCTGAGGGACAGCTGAACGAAATCTCCGATCGTTATCTTTCACTAAAGACAAGCTCTGTCTGGCTTTTAGAAAAAAAATCGAAGGAACCTTTGTACAAACAAGCTGCTTCCCGTGCTTGCGGCTATAATTTGAACCTAATTAAGAAAATACCTGCAATTTCTTCAAACAAAACAGGGATGATTATTGCGAATATACCGACATGCAGTTTTCGCGATATTTTAAAGAAGGACAACTCTTTAGAAACTTTTTATATTCTAGACAAAAATGGAACCGTTGTCTTACAAAGCGATACAAATAATGTAGGACAAGCTTTTGAATATAGTGATGTATTGTCTGAAAATACATCACTTGAAGAAGACACTGGGCAATTTACGATTGCATCCGATAGTACAGACTATCTTTTTACCTATCGAAAATCGTTCTATAATGGTTGGACTTATGTTTCTGTCGTTGAACTTGGTGAACTAACAGCTCAATCAAGATCCATCGGATGGCTAACACTTGCCATCACCTTATTAATTGCTGGCGTTTCATTATTACTAGCTTTATTTGGTAGTAGAATAATCTATCAACCTATTAAACAATTACAGAATGTAATTTTACACTCATTAACCAATAAAGAAGAACGAAAAGATATGAATGAATTTGTCTTTATAGAAAACCATGTAAAAGACATGATGAAACAAAATGATATCCTAGAAAAATCATTATCAAACCAAATTAATCAACTCAAACAATTTTTCATGCACCGACTCTTAACTGGAAATGTTACTGATGAAGAGTTAGAAGGTCGAATGAAATATTTTGGCTATAACTTAGATTATAAATGGATCAGTGTTCTAACAGTTCAAATCGACAGTCTTGATGGGACTTCTTATAAGCCAAAAGAAGAAGATGTTCTATTATTTGTTATTAATGGACTGGTTGAAGAAATGATTCCGAGTGATGAGCGAATGCTGCCAATAGTTAATAAACAAACTCAAGTTACCCTCCTATTAAGCAACATAGAATCGAAGGATGAGTTTAATCAATATGTAAATGATCTTGCTGAACAAATTCAGAAAAAAATAAAAGAGGAATACAGTGTCCCTGTAAGTATTGGGATAAGTGAACCATTCATAAATGTTCTTGAGACGAGAAATGGTTATAAGGAGAGCCTAGAAGCTCTCAAATACACTCTAAAATATGGTACTGAATCGATTATTTTCTTTGAAAACCTTGAAATCGGAAAAGGTTTGCATACCTACTTCCCTAAACGACTTGAAACTGAACTATTCGACTCGATCAAAGTGAACGACAAAGAGAAAGTCTATCGTTTACTCAATGAGCTAATTGATGAAATTTTCTCTGAGGATCTGAATCATATTCAATACCAAATTTCATTAGTAAGATTATTAAGTGATTTAATTGAACTTATGCACACATTGGCAATCAATGTATTAGATTTAGAAGACAATCGTTCAATATTTGAAAAAATCTATGAACTGAAGTCTAGAGAAGAAGTAAAGGACTGGTTTATCACAGTCATCATTGATCCCCTTCTTCAAAAAATTGATGACCGTGCTGAATCCCAGTACAAAACTATTTCAGAAAACATTGTTCATATCATTCATGAGGAATTTGAATCCAATATTACACTAGATATGATTGCAAATAGGTTACATTACAATCCGAATTATTTAAGCAGTATTTTTAGGAAAGAAATGAACATTTCATTTAGTGAATATTTATCCATGTATCGAATTAATATGGCAAAAAAATGGCTTGCTGAAACTGATATTTCCGTGAAAGAAATTTCAGATAAACTTAACTTTAATAACTCCCAAAACTTTATTCGCTCCTTTAAGAAAATTGAAGGAACGACACCTGGTAAATATCGTGAGTCAATAAGAGCTACCTAAGAAAGGAATTGTGTTCATGCAAAAACTAGTAGTTTCTCAACAGGGAGATGGTGATTATTCCACGATTCAAGCCGCGATTGATGCGGTTCGGGTCTTTCCTCTGGAACCAGTAACCATTTATGTAAACAAAGGTATATACGAAGAAATCATAACTGTACCTGAAAATAAACCCAATATTACCATCATTGGGGCTGGAGAATACGAAACGATTATTTCAGGTAGTAAATTTGCCAGAATGAAAAACGCAGATGGGAATGAAATTGGGACATTTGAAACAGCTACTTTCCAAGCGTTTGCAGATTTATTCCAATTGAAACATCTTACAATTCAAAATGTTGCCGGTTATGGTGAGGATATCGGCCAGGCACTTGCACTTTATGTAGCTGGTGATAAATGTACATTTAACCATGTTAGGTTATTAGCAAATCAGGATACTCTTTACACATCTAAGGGAAGACAATACTTCTCAGAGTGCTATATTGAAGGACATGTAGATTTCATTTTTGGCTCTGCTGTCGCTGTTTTTGAGGATTGTACGATTCATAGTCTTCGCAAAGGCTATATTACCGCTGCGTCAACTCCTAGGGAAAATGAATATGGGTATGTTTTCAAAAATTGCAAACTAACTGGAGCAAAGGGTGTCTCTGAAGTATACTTAGGACGCCCTTGGCGACCATTTGCCCATACAGTCTTTATCAATACATGGATGGGTCAGCATATTCATCCCCTTGGATGGGATAATTGGCGAAATGAAGACAATGAAAATACAGCTCGGTATTCCGAATGGAATAGTACAGGACCTGGAAGTGATTCCCCACACAGAGTTAGCTGGGCAAAATCATTAAGTGAAGAGGAAGTTTCAAAATACTCTTTAGGGACTATTTTCCATACGAATGATAAATGGTTACCAAAATAAGCTCCCAAATCGGGAGCTTATTTTTTCATCAATCATCTAATCCGATGTACTCAAAATAATCGAAATCAGCATGGCGTAACGACTCAGTGCCATTTGAACTTGCATACATTCCTAAATAAGCACCTGTAAAGCCGCCTGCAACATCTGTGCTTAATATTCTTCCATCCACATCTTCTTTTAAGACTTGCCACTGTTCAGGCTCTTTTGCTACATAAAAATGATAGGACTGACCATATGCCTCAACTTTTAAATAAACTTCATTTTGTTGGTAAGGACATGACGCAATAATTTCTTCTTGTCCCGCTTCTCTCTTTATCAATTTGATCTCAGATTGTGTGTATTCTACTCGATAATGAAAGTCCGAGTTTTGTAACAATACAAGTCCTGCTGCCTCATACTTATTGTTTGGTGAGAATTCCATTTTTGTTCGAGCTGCAAAATTTATATGGCGCTGTCTAAGACCAACAAAGGCAGGATTGACGGTTTCTGTGATCGTTTCAGCCTTCAATCGTAACCGCAAATAACCTGGGCGTTCCGTTAATGACCAAAAATCACCTCTTGGTGTTCGGATGAAATTCCACTGCATCTGTAGTTCCGGTAAATCAAAATGGTCACAAGCTGGTATGGTTGGCCATCTTTTCTCCTCGATATTAGGCTTGATTCCTTCCATTTCAATAATGCCTTTTCCTGGATTGACGACAGGCCACCCTTCTTCCCATTTAAGTGGAACGAGGAAGGACTCCCTACCTAGGTTTCGATATTCACCACCGTATGGACGTGAACCTAAACAAACCATCCACCATTCACCATTGTTTGTATCAATAATATCACCGTGACCTACATTTGAAATCGGGTATTCTCTTCCTAAATGCCGATGTGTCAATATGGGATTCATTTTAGCACCTTCATACGGGCCGGTAACGGATTTGCTCCGTGCAACTGTAATGGAATGAGTAAAACCAGTGCCACCTTCTGCAATGATTAAATAATACATGCCATTGACCTTATATATATGTGGTGCTTCCTGGGCATGAACATTCTTTAAAGCCCCATCCCAAAGACTGTATTTCTCCCCGATCAATTGCTTCGTCTCTAAATCTAGTTCCTGCAACCAGATTTCCATATGTTTTGGATAAAGCTGCCCTCCTGGAGGTCGTCGATTTGCTGTCACATATACTTTTCCATCATCATCAAAAAACAATGATGTATCAATGCCAGGACAGTCCTCTAGCCAATATGGATTAGACCAAGAGCCTTCAGGTTTATCAGCTGTTACAAAAAAGTTTCTTCTAGCACCTGTTTGACTTTCTACAAAGGTTGTAATGACATAGAAGACACCCTCGTGGTAACGTATGGTTGCTGCATATATTCCCTTTGAATTAGGTGTTCCATCAAGATTCAATTGACTTGGTCTGGTAAGCACATGCCCGATTTGCCTCCAGTTTACCAAATCCTTGCTATGAAAGATGGGTATACCAGGAAAGTACTCAAATGTAGATGTGACTAAGTAATAATCATCATCTATTCGACAAATAGACGGATCTGGATAGAATCCTGGAATAATTGGATTTTTAAATGTAGACAATTTGTTCTCCCCTTTCTTCAAAACAATAAAAGGGCATTAAATGCCCTTTTAATTGTGAACTGAAAAATAGTCGAAATCTGCGTATCCTTTGCTATACTCATGGTTGTCGTTATAACAATAAATTCCGATTTGAGCACCAACCCATTTTCCTGGTGTAGCTTCAAAGATGTCTTCTGCCTGTGCAAAACTGATCCCATCCTCACTAAAGCTAAATCTACAAATCGCACCTTCATTGACTTCTACTTGTAAAAAAAGTTTATTTCCTTTGATTTCGCCGATACATTGTACGTTTTGAAGATTTTTCTCATTTCCCCTGACATAAAAAACACCAAGTTGACCATCTAGTTGCCTCACTTCAATTGAAGCATACTGTTCTCCTAGTACAAGCAAACCACAGTGATCTTCAGGGGATTCAGGAGAAAAAGTCAGTTTTGTTGTTACTTTAAAAACTTCTGCCGGGAATTTCTGTGTCATAACATTTGGAATATGATAAAGATTGGTTTCCCCAGACTGGCCAACAGCATATAGCCTCAACATTTGGTCTTTTATATTGTACCAATGGGATTTACGATTTGCTTGCCATTGCCACTGAAGCCCTAATTTATTCGAAGTAAAATCATCACTCATGTCGGGAACAACAACCTCTGAAGATGCTTGTGCTTTTGGTTTTTCCCATTGAATCACAGGCTCTCCGATTCCTGCCTCATTTTGATTTTGCCCCATTACTGGCCAATCATTTTCCCAATACATTGGTTGAAGATGAACAATACGACCGTATGCTTCCTTATCTTGAAAGTGGAGAAACCATGATTCACCAGTTTCAGTCTCAACCCAACCTCCTTGATGAGGACCATTAATATTCGTCTTCCCTTGATGTAGAACAATCTTATCCTCGTATGGGCCAAAGATATTGCTTGAGCGCAGTATTGTTTGCCATCCGGTTGGAACCCCACCTGCTGGAGCAAAAATATAATAATAGCCATTTCGCTTGTAAAATTTAGGACCTTCGATTGTTGGATGATGCTGTGTTCCATCAAATACATGAATACCCTCATCTAAAAGCTCTGTTCCATCTGGTTTCATCCGACTTACATGGAGAATGCTTTTGAAACCAGTTCTGCTTTTTGCAAAAGCATTGACCAAATATGCCTGACCATCATCGTCCCAGAATGGGCATGGATCAATCCATCCCTTGACTTCTTTAACTAAGTGTAATGGTGTCCATTCCCCCGCTGGGTCTACTGCCGTACTCATAAATATGCCTTCATCAGGTGCACTAAAAAACACCCAGAATTTTCCGTCGTGAAAGCGAATACTAGGAGCCCATACACCCTCCCCATGTCGTGGTTTATCGTAACTAGCGTAAGGAAATGTTTGTGCCACATGATTAATAATCTTCCAATTTACAAGATCAGTAGAATGTAAGACCGGTAAACTTGGTGACATATGAAAGCTTGAAGAAACCATATAATAATCTTTTCCTACTCGTACAACATCAGGGTCTGAATAATCTGCATGTAAAATCGGATTTTGATAAAAACCATTCTCTAAATCTGCTTGCCAAACCTTCCGATCAACAACACTTTTTTTTGCTTCCGTCATGTAAACAATCATCTCCATGCTAATATTTGGATTTATTGTTACCTAACATCCAAGGTAGAACAAAGCCATTCAAACGATTGATCTCCACATATCTCATGTCCACCGTCAAAAAGATGTGATTCTACTAAGTGTTCACTTTTACGTTCTGTATAGATTCTTTTAATCTCCTTAATTGCTTTTTCAGTTTCTTTAATTGGAAAGAGATGATCTTGTTTTCCTGCTTCAATAAAGAGTGGTCGTGGAACAATTAATGAAATTAACTCAGGCATTTCCGCGTCTTGCAAGATGCCCGGTACATAATTATCTAGACAGTGCCTTCTGTGTATGATACTACCTTTAAATGTATTCGCATAACAGGAAATAACAGTTGCAGTGATTCGTTGATCGAAAATAGAGGTGTAGGCGGCAACAAGTCCGCCTCCCGAAATTCCCATACAACCAATGCGGTTTGAGTCGATTTCTTCTAACCCCTCCATGAAATCTAAAACTTTTTGACATTCAAAAACACGAAGTCCTGCAAGTGTCTTTCCATAAAGCAATAACTGACTCGCCAGTGAATAACAAGAATTATCAGAAGGGTTCGTACGGTCATCATTTGAATAGGTTCGTTCCCCAAAACCAATTAATTCTGGAGCCACCACAATAAATCCCCGTTTGACAAGTTCCACCGCAAAATCCTTATGTAATCCTGGTTCCCCTTTTCGATCATTTCCAGATGGGTCTAGCCCCACAATATCTTTGTTTCCATATCCGTGACCATGTAAGGCAAGTATTGCTGGAGCTTTTTTTCCGTGAATATTATTTGGTACCAACACATACATCTGCATCCTAACATTTGGTAGAGTTGTAATCTCAGCACTATACCTTGTATAGTGCTCATATTGCTTTTGCTCGACCAAAGTAGGCTGAAGAGGCTCGTCATTTTTAAAAGTACCGATTCGTTCATGAAATTTTTCTTTTAATACTGTTTGCCATTTTTCATCATAAGTTTTTCTATCACTTTTAACAGTGTCTTGATATAATTCATCCAAAAATGGATGGGTTACCCACATGTAAATCCCCCCAATCAAATTAACCTACATGTTTTATAGATCCTGTTTTAATAAATTGCTCTGCTCATCTATTTGTAAATAGTTTTTATTTGCCATTTGTGAAGCATATCCCTCAACATTTTTATGTTCAACTCGTTTTAATATAACTGCTGGGGAGGAGTCATGCTGCTTTCTCATAGTAAAATGGTCGATGTTCACATGCTGACTATCTTCAATTTGAAGACCAGTACCTTGACGCGTTTCTACACGAACATGATGGATATCTAAATTTGAAATGTATTTTCCAAAAATTCCTGCTCCAGCCATTATTAATTCCTCTTGAACCATATCTGGCTCTCCGCCCTCTTCATTTGGGTCCATCGTCATTTCGATGGTAGAATGAGAGATTGAAATATCGTTAATTGGTCTTTCCGGAAGCCCATATATAAAACCAGCAGCTGCTCGGCAGTTTCTAGCAGTGATATGACTAATTTGGATATGTTCGATTTCTGGTGTCTTTTCAGTGATTGGCTGTGCCTCAGGGCTATTTACTGTTGGATCGTTTTCATTTACACCATGGCGATAGAATGAATTAATCGCAATTGGACAGAATACATCCTCCATATAAATATTGTTCACAAGGATATTTTTCACGTATCCGCCGCGTTCTCGGTTTGTTTTAATCCGTACTCCACGATCTGTTCCAATAAACGTACAGTTAGATATCGTCACATTTTGGATACCGCCAGACATTTCACTACCAAGGACAATTCCACCATGTCCATGGTGCATAGTACAATTGGTTACAACCACATTTTCGGTCGGCTTACCCACTCTTCGTCCATCCTCATTAATGCCAGATTTTATGACAAGGCAATCATCTCCTACGGCAAAATGACAATCTGAAACACGTACATTTGTACAAGAATCAATGTCAAAGCCGTCACCATTTGGTGTATCAGCGGGATTTTCAAATGTCACATTATGAACGGTTACATGATCGCAATATACGAGGTGTGTATTCCAAAAAGGTGAATTTTTTAAAGTGACACCTTCAATTGTGACATGTTTACTGTTCATCAATTGTAGTAAAGGTGGACGTAGGAATTGAGAATCCCATTCTACGAGATTCGTCTCAATAGGTTCCATAAAGTTCTGATTTAGTTGAGCGATTTTTTCTGTTGTTTTTGAAGAATATGCTTTACTATCTACACGAAGCTGTCTATTAATTAGCCACCATGCTTTTCCCTGACCGTCAAAAGAACCTTCTCCTTTTATGGCCACATTCGTAAGGTTATCTCCGTAAATTAGTGGAGAATACCCATAACATTCATATCCAGACCAGCGTGTCTTGACAGGCTGATAACGATCAAATTCATCCGAAAAAGTAATCGTTGCTCCCGCTTCTAAATAAAGGGTAATATTACTTTTAAGTACGATTGGACCGGTCAAATAGTTGCCAGATGGTACAAAAACAGTTCCCCCTCCGTTTTCTGCACACTGATTAATTGCCTGAGCAATAATTTCCGTGTTATCTGTACGATTATCTCCAATCGCTCCTAATTGTGTGATGTCTAAAAACGCCATTCTATTACCTCCAACAATTATTGCTATACTTGTAATCTATTTATTAATAGGTTAAAAAAATTCTCAGAACCCTTAATTGGTTCTGCCGTTATCCCTACTAACTTGTGCAATTGCAAACGAATGAGTGTAGCTTGGGTACTAGCGTTCATATCCCCTTCGTATAATCCTTTACCAAGATGTACCGCCACAGGCATATCTGGATAATACTCATCAGATTTTACTTGGGCAATATTTGGTGCAGTTGGTGAATTCTTAATTTCCCTTGAAAACCCGCCATCCGGACGTTTAAGCTTTTCCATATTATCCACTGTGATTTGAATGATTTCCTCAAGTTCATGAATGGGTATATCAAGATTAATATAGGATAATAGATCAATAGGATTTCGAATGTAGCACATATCCTTTGCTAACTCAGTCCGTAAACAACGAAGAATACTTTGATACATCTTTTCAACTCTCGGCATAGGTAAACCAAACTTATGATAGAAGGTGTGCAGTTTAAATGTCCCTGAGATGCGGACATACATGCTACCTTCTCCCCATAGCCCTGTCTCGGGATCTTGTATGCTTTCTAAGTAATTTGCAGCGACTTTAATCATTTTTTCCTGCCTATCTTTATCCATTTGCCCAATATACATGCAAGATGATGCTAATAAATCGCAGCCACGCCAACTATTCACTAAACTAATACTTTTCCATTTATTTAAATATGCATCTTCGGAATACACATAGTTTGGTGCTTTATTGAGGTCTACTGGTGACGGATATAGTGGCTTACCGCCCAATCGATGTAGAGAATTTAATGAATAATTGATGGCTCTGCTAACCATTACTTCATCATTCTTCATATTAGGATCTTCATCCAAAAAATAACCTGATTCTGAGTCTTGTTTATCTTGGAAAAAAGAAACAAATTTTGCCCGTACTTCTACGGGCATTTTAGTAAATAATTCATTTCTTGATAAGATGTTTAATGCTTGGGCTGTTGATTCGATATCAGGCGTAAATGAGCTATCAGAAACAGAACTTTTTGCATAATAAAAACCGCCTGTGACCGGATCGTATTGTCCCGCCAGCCATTCAAAGAATCCATTGAATAAAGAATCTAATTTGTTAAAGGAATTGGTATAATACATCTCTGTAGCTCACCTTCTATATTTAGTTTGTATTGACTACTCCTTCATGGAGCCAAGCATAGCTCCCTTTGTGAAGTATTTTTGTAGGAATGGGTAAACCATTAATACAGGTATTGTAGCGACAACAATTACTGCCATTTTGATTGTAATGTCTGGCGGTGGAATATTTGTAAATTCAGAGCTATCGTAGCTAAGCCCACTCGCAAGAACTACAATTTGTCTTAATAAAACTTGAATTGGCCATTTTGCTGCATCATTGATATATAGGATTGCATGCATATATGTGTTCCAGTATGCAACAGCATAGAATAAAGAAACAGTTGCAAGAGCTGGTTTTGAAATTGGCATTACGATTCTAAATAGTACTCCAAAATCGTTACAACCATCTATTTTAGCTGATTCTATTAACCCTTCTGGTAATCCCATGATGAAGCTTCGTAAAATAATCATGTTAAATACATTGATTGTAACAGGTACAATTAATGCTGCATAACTATCAAGTAGACCTGTTTCTTTTACAATTAAGAATGTTGGTATCATTCCACCACTAAATAACATTGTGAATACGAATAGGAACAAGATTTGTCTTCTACCGACTAGATCTCTACGTGATAATCCGTAAGCTGTTAATAATGAAATGAACATACTCCAAAGTGTTCCGATAAGAGTAACGCCTATTGAAACGAACAATGCCTTAAATATTGTATTAGTTGAGAAAATATACTTATAAGCATCTAAACTAAAAACAGTTGGAAATAAGACAAAACGTTTATCTGCTAACTCCGCACTTGTTGTAAAGGACGCTGCAATTACATGTATAAAGGGCAGGACCATTGTCAGTGCAATTACTATAAGTAGTAAATAATTTCCCCATCGAAAGATACGACTTCCGATCTGTTTTTCTCCAACCATGCTCTCACTCCTTTTGTCTTAATAGATACCTTCTTCTCCGAATTTCTTAGCCATTCTGTTTGCAAAGACAACTAGAATCAAACCAACTAGTCCTTTAAACAAACCAACTGCTGTACTATAACTGTATTGTCCTTGTAATAATCCAGTTGTGTATACATACGTATCAAAAATTTCTGCGACATTACGGTTTGATGCATTTAATAATAGGTAGACATGTTCAAAACCAAGCTCTAGAACGTCACCGATTTTTAGAATGAGAAGAACAATAATAACTGGACGAATAGCTGGTAAAGTAATATGCCAAATTTGACGTAGTTTACTAGCCCCATCCATTTTTGCTGCTTCATATAAACCAGGATCGACCCCAGAGATTGCAGCTAAGTAAATGATTGTTCCCCAACCGGCACTTTGCCACACAACTTGTATGATATATACTGGTCTGAACCAATCAGAGTTCATTAAGAAGTTAACCTTATCCATTCCTAAACTTACCAATAATTCGTTTATTAGTCCGCCATCCATTGTTAGGAGTACAAAGCTTATCGAAACAATAATTACCCAACTCATAAAGTGCGGAATATAGATAAGTGACTGTATCGTTCTTTTAAAGAAAAGATTTTTGACCTCATTTAGCATTAATGCCAAAATAATTGGAATTGGAAACGCTATAAAAATATGCAATCCAAAAAGTACAAGTGTATTTCTAAAAATCATCCAGAAGTCTGAATCTGTAAAGAGACGAGTAAAGTGTTCAAATCCGACCCAATCACTTCCAAGGATCCCCTGATATGGTTTGTAATCTTGGAATGAAATCACGAGACCGAGCATAGGGACATATTTGTAAATGAGAAGGTATAATACACCTGGTAGGATCATTAAGTATAATAGTTTATTCTTAAATATCCGCCTTTTTAATTCGGCCTTAAAGCTCCTTTGCAAATCGTTACTAGAAACTTGCTTTGTTTTATTCAATGCTAGTTCCGTTTGGTTGTTTTGTTCAACAACTGTTTCTGACTTCACCCTCATCTTCCTTTCATCTTATAATCGTAATCTTGAATGCATTTGCCTTTAAAGGCTTGTCATGCAAATACATCATACATTAGGAGATTTCATTGTTACCGTATTTGAAACAAACCTTATACCTGTATTTTCTAAATCTTTCTTCATATCGTAAATAATCAAAGTTTCATATACTCAGTAGATAATGAGAGTATATGAGACTTTGAAGATTTATCTTAGATTATGATTATACGGACTACTTCTCTTTTTTGTTAAAAATGATTGTTTATTTATAGCTAAATATGGGATAAACCATTGGAAAACCGCTAGTGAAAACAGAACGATTGGTATACTATCTGCTTCAATGCCATTAACAAAAATTAAGAAAATGATTATCCCAAAACCTCTACCTAAATTGATTATTGTCTCCCTCAATACAACTGCTTCTGTCCTAAAATTTGACTTTAAAGGGAGATGTCCAATCATATTATAGTAAAAAGCTTCGTATGCATTTCCTTGCAATGGCTTGAATATGGAATAAATAGACATGAACAAAATCACCGTTAAAGCCGATAAATCTGCTAGTAAAAATATAGCTGAAAGTGTGAAGCCCACTGCAGAAATAAGTAAATACTTTACCGTACCTTCGGCTTGAGCAAACCTAGAAATGAAATAACTCGCTATTATTGATAACGATAGGAAAACAATGTTTAAGTTAGCTACTGTTTGTTCCTGAAGGAAGATCTCATATAATAATATCGATGGAATAAATGATAATATCCCATGTGGAAAACCTAATATAAACCAGCCAAATAATGATCTCTTAAACCCTGGTTCCCTTTTAATTATTATTGGTAGGTATTTCATATAATAGGATGTATGATGATTTTCTTCTTTTTTCATTTTTAAGCTTCCCAATGCAGCAATTGCAAACATTACAAATGCCTCTCCAAAGACAATCATATAACCTTGGAATCCCGAATATAGGCCAATGATAAATCCTGCGATTGCCGGTCCTGAAAGATTCGTTCCATTCATAACAATGGTATTTATTCCTAATACCCTGAGGCGATTTTCATCCGTTGAAACCTCATGTACAATCGTAAAATATCCCAGCCAATATAAAGCCTGCGAAATGCCTTTCATGATTGCAAATAGGATATAAAACGTCACGATTTCTTCTTGGGCTAGTAATATAAAAAGATAAAAGAATGCAGTTATAAAGATACCTAATCGATACGCGAGTAGTTTTCCCTTCCTTTTAGCAAACTTACCAATTGAGAATGTTGTCATTGCCTGGGCAAGAATTGCTACTAAATTGAAGATTGCATTGATTAATAAACTATTGGTTAATCTCCATAAATAAATATTGAGAAAGATTAAAGACATCGAATTTCCGAATTGGTATATGGCATGATTCACAAGGGAAATTACCGCTTGTTGATTTAATCTCCTCGCCTTTTCAATGCGTAACATATGGTACACTTCCCTAAACTACAGATTAATAGAATAATAGGTATTACCATTACCCATTTATTCATTTTGATGTTGTAATAAAATAAAAGGCTGTATGGACAGCCTTTTATGCTAGTAGTAAGAGTTAAAGTATTATTTAGACTTCTTATAAGACTCGTTAAATTCTTTAATTACATCGGCTCCGCCAGACTTCTTCCAATCCTCGACTGCCTTTTCAAAGCCCGCTTTATCAAGATCTCCTAAGATATACTGATACGTTGCATCTGTAATTTTTTGAGCAAGAAGTTCTCCTTTTTCCGCAAAAGTGGCAGAGTCAAGTGCATTTGTTGGATTATGAATCAAGTAATTTTCATTATCAATGATTAATTCTTCCGCTTTTTCCTTAGCAGGTAATGTAAATACCCCTTCATATCTTCCGTTTGTACTAGGCTCACCAATTTCAATTGCTTGGTAAGGTTTTACTTCACGGTTTGTTAAATCTTGGTCCTCAGATGCTAAAGCTCTACCATCTTGTACTTCATAGTGTTCACCTTCAACACCCCAGAAGATTAGGTTCGCAATTTCAGGAGTAGCTAATTTATCAAAGAAACCTAAAATTCCTTTTAATTCTTCTTCTGATTCGACAGCAGATTTAGGGAATAATACTACGTTACCGTAACCAGGGATTGCCCATACACCAAATTCTCCATTTGGACCCTTAATGTTATTATGAACATCGTACTCAATGTCGGGATTTAGCGCTACTGCATCCTTGTGAAGGCTTACAACGTCAGCCATTGAACCAATATACATTCCTGCAGTACCGTTTTTGAAGAATGCTTGTTGATCTTCTTTACTTGTTACTGGGAAGTCTTGATTAATATATCCATTGTCACGAAGGTCTTTAAAGAAATCCATTGTTTGCATATACTCGTCAAACATAAATTCAGGAAGAAGTTCTCCATCCTTTTCTCCCCACTCATTCGGAGTTCCAAACCAAGAAGAAACAGTTTTAAATGCTCCATATACTAAATCACTACGGTCAGTTAAACCAAATGTATCATCCTTACCATTGCCATCTGGATCTTTTTCAGTAAATGCTTTAGCCATTTCATAAATATCCTCAGTTGTTTCAGGAGTTCCTAGACCTAACTTCTTAGCCCAGTCGCTTCTATAAATTAAACCTTGGCGAGATAATGGTCTTCCTTGATAGATTGAATAAATCTTTCCATCTACAGCTGTATTAGCTAAGATTTGTTCATTTAATTTACTTAAATTTGGAAACTCGTCTAAATATGGACCGATTTCCCAGAACTGACCATCACGGATTGCTTCCTTAAATTGAATAAAAGTTGTTTGGTTTTTCAAGAATACAGCTTCTGGTAAAGTTTCTGTTGCAAACGCTGTGTTCAGTTTTTCCTCATAACTTGTATCAGGAGTCCACTGAATAGTAAGATCCACACCCGTTTTTTCCTCTAACAACTTCTCAATTTTGTCGGATGGAACTTCTGGTGTGTGAAGGTTAGCCATAAGTGTAAAGCTAACTTTCTCATTGGATTCTTTTGGCTTATCAGAACCCTTGTCTCCTGAAGCGCTTTCATTTGAACAAGCAGCTAATCCGCCAACCCCTAACATTAACGCAAGGGATAGGCCTAAAAACTTCTTACTTTTCTTCAAAGGTAATTCCCCCTATTTATTTTTTTAGTACACCTTAAATTTATCTCCATGTCCTAATAATGTGAATAATCAAATTCTCACATATACCTATAATATCAAGGTTTGTAAACACTTTCATTGGCGATTATTAGAAAATGATTATCACATTTACAAAATTTTAATAACCTTCACAAAATGAATATGAAAAAAAGTGAAAGCATCATTTCAGCCCTCACTTTTGTACTTTGAAACTACTTGTTTAAATTCTGGTAAGCTTCATTAAATTCTTTAATGACATTTTCCCCACCGGATTTTTTCCAATCTTCAATTGCTTTCTCAAATCCAGCCTCATCAAGATCACCGAGAATATATTGATATGTTGCATCTATCATTTTTTGATTCAGAAGTTCTCCTCTTTCTGCAAAAGTAGGTGAATCAAGTGGGATTGTTGGGTCATGAATTAAATAATTTTCATTATCTACAATTAGTTTTTCAGCCTTTTGTTTAGCAGGAAGGGTATGGACTCCTTCATATCTTCCATTTGTCTTTGGTTCACCAATTTCAAGTGACTGATATGGTTTTACTTCCCTTGTTGTTAATTCAGTATCCTCTGAGTTAAGTGCTCCACCATCTTGAACGGTATAGTGTTCTCCCTCAATTCCCCAGAATATCAAGTTTGAAATTTCAGGTGTAACTAATTTATCGAAGAAACCAAGGATATCTTTTAATTCTTCTTCACTTTTAACAGCTGATTTCGGGAATAATACAACGTTTCCGTAACCTGGGATTGCCCAGATACCGTATTCACCATTAGGACCTACAATTTTATTATGAACATCAAATTCAACATCTGGATTAAGTTGTTTCGCATCTTTATCAATACTAATTACGTCTGACATTGATCCAATGTACATACCAGCAGTTCCGTTTTTAAAGAATGCTTGTTGATCTTCTTTACTTGTCACTGGAAAGTCTTGGTTAATATAACCGTTATCACGTAGCTTTTTCATAAAGTCCATCGTTTGTTTATACTCATCAAACATAAACTCAGGGAGAAGTTGTCCATCCTTTTCACCCCAGTTGTTTGGAGTCCCGAACCAAGATGCTACAGTTTTAAACGCACCATATGATAAGTCAGCACGGTCTGTTATTCCAAATGTGTCATTTTTACCATTTCCATCTGGATCATCTTCCGTAAATGCTCTAGCCATTTCATAAATATCATCTATTGTTTCTGGGGTTCCTAAGCCTAATTTTTCTGCCCAGTCTTTTCTATAAATCAAACCTTGGCGAGATAATGATCTACCTTGGTATAACGAATAGATTTTACCATCAACAGCAGTGTTTTCTAGGATTTGTTGATTTAACTTACTTAGATTTGGAAACTCATCTAAATATGGGCCAATTTCCCAAAACTGTCCATCACGGATTGCTTCCTTAAATTGGATGAATGTTGTTTGATTCTTTAGGAAAACAGCCTCTGGCAGTGTTTCGGTGGCAAATGCTGTATTTAACTTTTCTTCATAGCTCGTATCTGGAGTCCACTGGATAGTCAAATCAACATCTGTCTTTTCCTCTAGAAGCTTTTCGATCCTATCAGATGGAACTTCTGGTGTGTATAGGTTTGCCATAATCGTGAAACTAGTTTTACCGTCTTTATTTGTGTTGTTAGAAGCACCAGAGCTTGAACATGCAGCTAGTCCACCTGCTCCTAGCATTAATGCTAAAGACAAACCTAAAAATTTCTTTTTACTATTTTTCAAAACTATTTCCCTCCTAACAGGAATGTATATTACTCTCTCAATTTATTTGATTTAAAGGGTTCCGTAAATAATCACTATCTTAGTTACTCTTATTATATAAGGCTCTATAGGCATTTACGAGTTTTGATAGTAAGAAATTGATTACCTATTTATAGAAATTAATATTATTCTAGTCAACATATTTTTTACTATTAAAATAAAAAAAGTAGCCGCGAACAGCGACTACTTTCTCATTCAATTAGATTTAGTTAATTTTCCATTTCTTTAAATGCTTGATCCGCTAATTTTGCGATTGTCATGTCATCCATTGGGGGATTATGGAGTCCCGCTCTTACATCTCTATAATAGCGTTGTAACGGATTGGACTTTTGAAGGCTCTTTGCCCCAACAATCCGCATTGCTTTATCTACAACGGAAATAGCGCTATTTGTAGCAATATATTTTGCAAGTCCGAGCTCCGAACCAAGCTGACTTCGATCATCTGTCTTATCCCATTTGTCAGCAATTGCATATAGAATATGGCGTGCCTTTAAAAGCTCTGCTTCCATTTCTCCCACATTCCGCCTTACATTTGGAATCGTTTTAATCGGTCCATTTAGACTGTTAGGTGAATATTCGTTTGCAAATTTCACAGCATAGTTTCTTGCCGCCATTGCAATTCCCAAGTAGCAAGCCGGTATATGAAGTAGCCAACCATTTGGAGTTGCTTTTTGCTCAGGTGTCACCATTTCAACTAAATCATCTTCTTCCAACACAACATTTGTAAGGACAAGATCGTGACTCCCTGTACCTCTCATGGAAATTGTATTCCAGGTTTCTTCGATCATTACTCCGGGCTTAGACCTTTTCACTAAAAATTCCCCGATTTGGTCCGTTCCATCTATTGAGGCAATTACCCCAAAATAATCGAGGACTGGAGACATAGTCGTAAAAGATTTTCTTCCAGAGAGGACCCACTTATCCCCTTCTTTCTTAGCAGTTGTTTGAGGTTTACCTCCCCTCGTTGGACTACCCGTTTGAGGTTCAGTTGCCGCGCGATTATAAAGAGCACCTTGTAAGACCTCTTTTGCATAAAATGATCGTTTTTCTTCCTTCCAACGCTTTTTATCAAATAAATCCATAGTTGCCCCTAAATGCCAGCCAATTGATAATGCGGTAGAGCCATCACCTACTGCAAGTCTTTCTTGAAGTAAAACAAGGTCATATAAGGAAAGCCCCTCTTTCCCACCATATTCCTTAGGAACGGAAAGGCTAGTATAACCAGTATTTCTTAGTTCCTCTATATTTAATAGAGGGAACTCGCCTGTTTCATCATACTCAGCTGCTCTTTCATTAAACCTTTCTGCTAATTCACTCACCAGCTTATATAATCGTTCTTGTTTTTCTGTTTTAATAAATGAAATGGGCATTTTCACCTCTCCTTTTGCAAATACCCTTAAGTATTTAATGTTTTTATTATACTATTCCTATTGGAATAAATAAAAAAGGATGCCTAAATATGAGGATGTGATACCAAATGAGAAAATGATTATTTGAATTTAATAAAAAAAGCTAGACAAAACAGAACATGTTTTACCTAGCTTATTATTATTAATTTTTGTCATTATCATTTCTATCGTCATCATCTTTGTGCTTTTTATGATGATGCATTGGAATGTATCCGTGTTCTTTGATCTTTTGATAATGTTCGTCTAACCAGTTTAGTTTTTTATCCGCTTTTTCTTTTGTAAGGACACCATATTCAACGTATTTGTTAATAATCTCCTTTTTTGTATCAAGAAGATCAAGATACAGCTTATCAAGCTCTTGCTTTTGCTGATCCGTTAATTCTACCTTTGGCTTTTGGTCGACGTTCTCCATTTCAGCAGATACTTGAATTTCACCTACTAACAAAAAACTTAGAAATAATGCTAAACCGGTAAAAATTATCCTTTTCATAATAATACTTCCTTTCTGCTTATGTACAAAACTCGTTTTTAGTATCCATTATTATCCATTATTTATACTAAATATTTTATGAATATCAAAAGGCAGCCAAATGACTGCCTTTTTTAAGAAGCTTTTTGTTTTTCTTTAATTGAATGTGATTTCGTTTTCTTCACCTTTGTTCCAATTAGTACAACCGCAATAATGATTATCGCCTCAAATGTGTACCTAAACCAAGGATTATCAAAGAAGTCTTGTAGAATTGGCTCTCCTACAATCATTTTAGCTGCAGTATAGGAAAGGATAGCTGCACCTATTGTAACAATGATTGGAAAGCGGTCAATTAATTTAATGAAAAGCGTACTTCCCCAAACCATGATTGGAACCGATATGATTAACCCTGTTATGACCAAAACAAAGTTACCATGAGCGGCACCTGCTACTCCTAGAACATTATCGAGTCCCATTAAAGCATCCGCTACGATAATCGTTCTAACAGCGGCTGCAAAAGAACCCTTGGCTTCTATTTCATGTTCATCTTGGTCATCAACAAGAAGCTTATATGCAATCCAAATGAGAAGAATGCCGCCAACTAGGTGCAAACCAGGTAACTCTAAGAGCCAAACAACAGCTAATGTAGCTGTAGCCCGGATAATAATTGCACCAACAGTTCCCCAAAGGATTGCCTTCTTTTGTTGTTCCTTTGGTAAATTTCTTGCCGCTAAACCGATAACAATCGCATTATCACCAGCTAAAACGAGATCAATTACTATAATCGCAAGTAGAGCTGAAAAAAACTCTGCTGAAAAGAATTCCATAAGTAATTCACCTCAAGATTAGGTTTCCCTAAGCTTTTATGAATTTGTTCATTAAATATTGGTATTGGAACTGGCAAAATATATTATAATCAATACAACGATTCATCTTAACCACATATAGTATGAGTAGGATATTTATTTTTCCTTGAGGAAATGGGGAGTATGATATGAAGAAGTTGATTCCTTTTGGTTACTTCGCTTCGATAGTTTTGATATTATCTGGAATTCTTTACTTTTTTGCTGCTAACTGGCCTGAATTTTCACGGTATGAAAAGCTTTCGCTTTCGGTTGCGGCTATGATTTTGTTTTATATCTTATCAGTACTTTCCACAAAACTACTTTCACAACAAGTATTTTTAGGAAAATGGTTTTTAGTGGGTGGTGCGATCACCTTTGGTTTATCTATTGCATTAATTGGTCAAATTTATAATTCTCATGCCGACAGTTATGTACTATTTCTTGTTTGGCTAATACCAGTTATACTGCTTGCAATAAGCACAAATTATGCTCCTTTTTCCATAATGAGCTTTATCCTTTTTCATCTCGCCTATTGGTTCTATATGAATCCATCATCATATTTCATTGTTCGCACAGATTTTCAAGAGTGGCTCATATATCTTGTAATTGCAGTACTTAATCTCATTCTCTTTATCCTTACTTTTACTCCGGTATTGGATAATAAAGCAATTCGCTACATGTCATATACCATGACACATATTATGTTAATCGGAATGAGTATTTTCGAATTATATGAACCATATAGTGGCTGGACGAATATCTTATATATTTTGTTTGCTGCTGTTTGTTATTTTTATCTTGCATCAAAGAAAATTGATAAGTATCTTTTCATTATTCTTTTTACAATGGTCAGTATTTATGTCTGTACAAAGATTATTGAAATTCCATTTTTATTCGGAGAATCAATTGGATATCTTGGCTTGCAATTACTAGGTTCAATTGCCTCTATCGCTTTAATTATCGGCGGAATATTGTTGGCTAGGCATTTATCATCCAAGCATTCTGAAGCTCCTATAGGTCAAGCGATTAAAGGTACGTTAATCGTGATTGTTACACTCATTGGTTCCTTCATGTTTTCAATAAGCTTTGGAGGAGTTCTCTTCCTAATATTCTCTAGCTTCTATGCTACGGTTGTTTTAAGTTTATTATTTATTTCTATAGGTTTATTTGTGAAAAAGCTTGGGCCATATGTCCGAAACACGCTTCTGTTTATCGGATTTTTCTCAGGTCTACTGGAAGCATTTTTCCTATCTGCACCCATTACGATTTTCTTTTTAAGCGTTTCTATTGTCGTAACAGTTATCATGAAAGATGGAAACATAAGATTCTTAAGCTACACTACAACCATCGGATGTTTAATAAATCTAATATTAGATGAATTAGGAATGTGGGTCCATTTAGAATTTGTATTCATAGGTATTGCACTAGTCAATGCAATAATCTATTATTTTGTTCGAAAGCAAGCTACATTAAAACGAATAAGTTTGTTTTACGCCTTACTCTTTTTCTACGCTCTTACCTTTTTAGATAATTTACTTTGGCAGGAAATAATCTATAGCTTTTTGTTTTTTATCATAACAACAGTACTTGTTCTTTTCTTCTCACGAAGAGACGATTTATTTTTATTTAGAATGACTTTAGTGTTCTGGATTGCACTATTTATATCAACTTATTACGACCTTGTTTGGTCTCTTGTACACAAATCACTGTCACTACTATTGATTGGACTTATTTTCTTCATAATCACTCAATTCTTTGAACGAAGGACTGATAAAAGTGAATTAAAGAAAGTAAAGGTTTTTTTAAAAAAGCAGTGGATTCTTATTGGACTCATTCTTCTTTTGCAGTTGACGATCGCGGGATACCAAATTGGGACTAGTGAGTCATTATTAAATAACGGTAAAGAAATTACACTTGAGTTAGCACCTGTTGACCCCCGTTCGATGCTTCAGGGTGATTATGTGATCTTGCGTTACGAAATTGCAGAAGTCAATGAATTAAAAAATGTTCATTCAGGAAATAAAGTGTTTATTCTGGCAAAAGAAGACCAACATGGTATCTATCAACGGGAGAAAATACTCACTTCTATAAATCCTCGTGACTATCAACTCGCTCAAGATGAGGTCCTAATTGCTGGTAAGTACAATGGCTATAATGGTATTATCATCGGTATAGAAAGTTATTTTGTTAAAGAAGGTACAGGTTTAGACTTACAGCGCAATGCAAAATACGCTAAAGTAAAAGTTTCGAGAACCGGAAATTCAATACTACAGTCAATTGAGTAGGAGGCAAACTGTCCTCCTTTTTTTATGCAAAATTACAATACGATACAACTTATCATGATATAATTTATAAGTATTATAATTTGAAGGGGAGAATCGAGAAATGTTACAAAACCTATATGAATCTTTAGACAAAAAATATTCAGAATTGGTTGAAATTCGACGTTATTTACATCAACACCCAGAAGTTTCCTTTAAAGAATATAAAACCGCTGAATACATCTCGAATTTTTATAAAAGTTTAGGAATTGAAGTGCGTACAAATGTAGGTGGTAATGGTGTTGTTGCGAAAATTCATGGTAACAAACCAGGTCCAACTGTAGCTTTACGCGCTGATTTCGATGCTCTTCCAATTCAGGACGAAAAGGATGTACCTTATAAATCAACTGTCCCTGGTGTGATGCATGCTTGTGGACATGATGGACATACTGCTACATTGCTAGTATTAGCAAAAACACTTCATGAAATGAAGGAACAACTCGCAGGAACAGTCGTCCTTATCCACCAACACGCAGAAGAATTTGCTCCAGGTGGTGCTATTTCTATGATTGAAGATGGGTGTCTTGAAGGTGTAGATGTCGTATTCGGCACTCATTTATGGGCAACAACACCGACTGGAACGATTGAATACCGCGTTGGTCCAATCATGGCTGCTGCAGATCGTTTTGAAGTTAAAATTCAAGGATCAGGTGGCCACGGAGCACATCCACATACCACTAAGGATGCCGTTGTTATTGGCTCTCAGTTAGTTATGAATTTACAACAAATTGTGAGCAGACGCGTTGACCCAGTTGAATCTGCAGTTGTATCAGTAGGCTCTTTCGTTGCAGAAAATCCGTTTAACGTAATTGCAGACTCAGTTAAACTTGGAGGAACAGTGCGAACATTTAGTGAAGATGTTAGAGACCAAATCGAACATGAAATAGAGCGAATTGTAAAAGGAACATGTATTGCAGCAGATTCCACTTACTCCTATGCCTTTCATCGTGGTTACCCTGCAGTCGTTAATCATAAAGAACAAACGGATTTCCTAGTTAAAGCTGCTGAAAATGTACCTGGTGTTATAAATGTTACGGAAGCTGCTCCTCAAATGGGTGGCGAGGATTTTGCTTATTATTTACAGCATGTACCTGGAACTTTCTTCTTTACAGGCGCGAAGCCCGCTGATGAAACAAAAGCTTATTCACATCATCATCCAAAATTTGATATTGATGAGAAAGCAATGCTTATAGCTGCCAAAACATTAGGAACAGCAACATTAAACTATCTTTCAGTCGAAAAATCAGAAGAAGCTACAGTATAAAAATAAAACGCAAGAATGATGTATTTCGCACCATTCTTGCGTTTTTATTATTGTAGTATTCGAATACGATAACAATTTTTCGCAACTTCTCCTAAGTGATCAAGTAAATTGTAATTGGCATATGCCCCAACAACAGCTCCAACACCTGGAAGTAATTGAAGCATTTTTACAAAATCAATATAATCACGGTATTCTTGTTGGAAGACACGCCAATCCATTTCGACTAGGCTCTCTTTCTCAAGTTCCCAATTCTCGATAATGTGAAATGTTTTCTTTTTATGTTCATCACTAGAAAAAGCCAATTGAAACACATATAACAAGAAAAGACGTTCCTCATATTTTTTCGTATCAAATCCATGTATCGCTGCTACTTCAAATAAAAATTTCATCTTTATTGAAAGAAGCAAAGGAAAATCGGCCAAGGCTAGAAAAAAACCTCCTGCCCCTGTACCTGCTCCTTCCGCAGCTGCAGTTCGTCTATAGACTGTTAATTTTTCTTCTATTAGCTTTTCTTTTACCTGCAATGTCATTTCATCCGGGTAGTTTCCCTTTGTTGTATATTCTGACCCAACTAACGTAGCTTGAACCATCTTCTTGATGCTCTCGGTAATGACAGTGTGGGCTTTTTCGGGAATCATTTCGTTCACTTTTGTTTGAGCTTTTTTTGAGACACGTTGGAGCATAGTAGATTTTTTAATCAGCTTTTTTCGCCATTGAAATAATTCCTCTTCTACTTTTAACAGATATGAATCATCCATGCACCCTCTACCCCTTTATTAATTTAATACTTACTACGATTTAAAATAGGGATAGGTTTCAAATATTAACTATACATCCGGTCAAGCTTTTTTACCTTCCCCTTTGTATATACAAATACAAAAAGATACACGAACACTAGACCAACAACAAATAATAAGATTGTTATCGAGAATTCAACTGTAAGTAAAAGGATTATTGTAAATAAGACACATTGAACTACTAGCAGCTGAAATAGAAACTGTAAATAAGAGGATAATTTCGATTCTTCACTTACCGGATATAATCGAACCCATATTTTAAAACTATGGTGTCTCCATAATGTCATAAGCTGATAGCCTGTTAAATATAAAAATAATATCATCACAAACGCTTTACCATAATGAAATGGGACGAAATAAATAATCAATCCGCCAATGATGGTTAGCCTCGCATACAAACCTAAGTAGTCGCTTGTCCGCAAAAAGGTACGCGTATATAGATAGCGAAATGTATTTTTCTTAGAGTATGAAATTAGACCGGTAACCCAGTTAAGCCAAGGTCGTTTTTTCACCTGCTCCTTTAGTTTAGGAACATCTGTGAATAAATTAGCAATTCGATAAAAAGTAAGCATTCTCTTTGACTCTAACTCGATTAATGTATTCCATTTTAGACCTTTACCCTCGACTGCTTTATGAAAATAAAGAAGTAGCCCAAGCATGAGTATCACGACACAACCCATAAAAATGATCGATGCATCAGAAAATAATAAATACATTAGCACGATATTTAAAATAAGCCGAATTACGTTGTCAGTATAATAAGTTGAGTTTTCTTGGTCATGCTGAGTTAACCATGTCATGAGCAAGTTCCACGCCTTGCTCAAAAGAACAATTACAAAAATAGCTACTAAGGATGAAAATGTTTTATCTGTGACAGCAAGATATAAAGGTGCTGCAATTGCAAACACAATTAATAATAAGTAAATTTGAGAAAACAAGCTATACCAAAATGCCTTTTGAAAATAAGGGGTTAACTTCGTTTCAATTGGCAATAAGAAGACAAGGTCTGGCTCTTTCACTAAGGATTGAACTCGACTTCTAGTCAGTATAGCTCCTAAAGCAAGTGCAATAATAATCGCGTAAGGAAATTCCTTAGGAACATCCTGTAGCCAATAATTATAGTAGTATGCCCCTCCGCCACCTAAAAAGAGGAGAGCGATTAACAAATGGTCATTTAACATATACCGCAAATAACGGCTAATTTCTTTAAAATGTTGGACCTGGCGTTTTTTCCATAGTTCTTTGATATCAATCATTTTCTTCTTCCTTTGTCAGGCTGATATAAATATCATCGAGTGATGCGTTCTCCATTTTGAATTGCCTGCGGAGATCTTCTAAGGCTCCTGAAGCCTTTACTTTTCCGTTATGTAAAATAATAAAGGAATCACAATACTTTTCTGCAGTCGCTAAAATATGGGTAGACATTAAAATGCCCGCACCTTGATTTTTCTTTTTATTCATTAGCTCTAACAAGGATTGAATACCAAGTGGATCTAAACCTACAAAAGGTTCATCTATGATATACACATCCGGATCAACTAAAAAGGCACACATAATCATGACTTTTTGCTTCATTCCTTTTGAGAAATGAGCTGGGAAAAACTTTACCTTTTTTTCCATTCGAAATTCTCTTAATAAAGGTTCAATTCTTTCTTCAAATACTTTCTTATCAAGTCCATAAGCCATTGCGGTTAATTCAAGATGTTCATAAAGGGTTAACTCATCATAAAGAATTGGTGTTTCTGGAATAAAACTAAACTTGGATCGATAGGCTTCCATGTCATCTTGAATCGTTTTCCCCTGAATATGAATAGACCCTTTCTTTGGCTCCATTAAACCAATTATATGTTTAATTGTCGTGCTTTTCCCCGCACCGTTTAATCCGATTAATCCTACAATTTCGTTTTGATTAACTTTGAAGGAAACATCCTTAAGAACAGGATTTTTTGTGTAACCACCGGTTAGATTTTTTATCTCTAGTAGTGCCATGTAAAGCTCCCTTCTTATCATACAAGTTTTTTCGTTTTCTGATGTCTAGCTCCAAGCGCCATCGGCTCCAGGGCCTAAGCCATCGCTTCCTTCTTTTTGCTCAACTTAAGCTTGTTGCCTATCGCTGAGCGCCTTGCGCTTTTCTTTTTATCATATCAAAAATTGCCATTTTTACATAGTTAAAAAAATTGAATAGAACATTTTAAAACGGCCATACTAATTTTTGAAGAGGGCAAGAAAAAAAGCCTTTGATGTTAATCATCTACCTGGAATGAGGTGTTTGTTAAAGACAATATCCTTGTTTTAGACGACAGCTTTTTATATCTGTTATAAGGGGATGGTTACTTTGGGAAATGTGAGAATAAAGTAAGTTCGAAACAAATTACCACTAACAAAATAACAATATTTTGTAAATGAGGTGTTTGTTAAAGGCTACCTAGTCGCTTTATAAGTTGTATTAACTTATAAACATTAGACAAGGGGATGGTCCGCTTGAACTACGGAATTGACTCACTCCATTAGATAAAGACTTTCATTCCTAAAAAAAATGAGGTGTTTATCAAAGATACCGTTAACCTATAACAAGAAAGCCTTCTTCAGAAACAGGATGCATCCTTTGCGATTGCATCCTGTTTTCTTTTTTAAAAATTGGTTACAACATGAAAATTTTAACATCGTATGAACATGTGATAAAATACTAGTTATTAACTGAATTATTGAAAGGAATGGACGTAAATGAGTGATTGTATTTTTTGTAAAATCATCAATGGAGAAATTCCAAGTGCAAAGGTGTTTGAAAATGAACACGTGTATGCCTTCCTAGACATCAGCCAAGTATCGAAAGGACATACTCTTGTTATCCCAAAAGTACATAAAGAAAATGTATTTGAATTAACGCCAGAAATTGCCCAAAATATCTTTGAAGTTGTACCATCTATTGCAAACGCAATAAAAAAAGAATTCAATCCAATCGGTATGAACCTTTTGCAAAATAACGGTGAGCAAGCTGGACAATCTGTATTCCACTTTCATTTACACCTTATCCCTCGTTATGGAAAAGGCGATGGATTTGGCATCGTATGGAAGTCTCATGAAAGTCAATATTCATCGGATGATTTAAAAAATATTGCCTCAAGCATTTCAAAAACAATTGAACAGAATTAACCTCTAAAAAGGCAAGACTTAGGTCTTGTCTTTCTTTATGTCGTGAAAGCGCTATTCTGTGTTTTTTCTAAAAATTTCACTTTTTTTTTCATAAAAACATGATAAGATAACTTTATTCAACTAAAGCAACAAAAATAGGAGGATTCAATTATGCAACGAGCTTACAATTTTAATGCCGGTCCCTCTGCTCTTCCAATTGAAGTATTAAATCGAGCCCAAGCAGAACTTAATAATTTCAAAGGAACTGGCATGTCTGTAATGGAATTAAGCCATCGAAGTAAGGAATATGATCAAGTACATCAACAAGCTATTTCTGATTTACGTAGTCTCATGCGAATTCCTGATGACTACCAAGTATTATTTTTACAAGGTGGCGCAAGTTTACAATTCTCAATGATTCCCATGAACTTTCTCACTCCAGGTAAAATAGGTGACTACATATTAACTGGTTCTTGGTCACAAAAGGCACTTGATGAGGCAAATAAACTTGGTGAAACCAATATAGTCGCTTCCAGTAAAGAAGATAAATACAATTACATCCCTGAAATAGGTGCAAACGCTCATTCAGAGAACTCAGCTTATGTTCATATCACATCAAACAACACCATATATGGTACACAATGGGAAAAGTACCCTACCTATACAAATGTGCCATTAATTGCAGATATGTCCAGTGATATTTTATGTAGAGAAATTAATGTAGAACAATTCGGGATGATCTATGCTGGTGCTCAAAAAAATCTTGGTCCATCTGGGGTCACCGTTGCTATTATTAAAGATTCCTTATTAAAAGAAGGCAATAGCAATCTACCTACCATGTTGGATTACAAAACACACGTAAAATCTAATTCACTTTATAATACACCACCTACTTTTTCAATTTACATGCTTTCGCTTGTGCTTGAATGGGTCAAGGAGCAAGGTGGCGTTCCTGCAATTGAAGCGATGAATAATGAAAAAGCAGCTCTTTTATACCAGACAATTGATGAATCTGATGGTTTCTATAAAGCTCATGCTAAAAAAGGCAGTCGTTCCACGATGAATGTATCATACACACTTCCAAGCGAAGAGCTTACTAAAAAGTTTTTAATACAAGCTAAGGAAAAAGGTTTCGTAGGGTTAAATGGACATCGCTCTATCGGTGGGTGCCGTGCTTCCATATACAATGCGGTACCTTATGAGTCTGTTGAAGCCCTCGCTTTATTTATGAAGGCATTTAAATCAGATAATTAGAACTGTAAATTGGTCTAATAGTCTGATATACTGATAGATAAGATTCTTGCAATAGGCAATGAGTGCACTATTGGAGAATCCAAAAATATAGCTTAGAAAAGCTGAGGAGAGATGAGAAATGAATACAAAAGTTTTAGTATTTTTAGCATTATTAGTTGGAATGGGTGCTGTACTACACACAGTTATGCCGGGAATATACCTAGGTATGAAGCCTGACTTATTGTTAATCTTCATGTTTTTAGGAATTATGTTATTCCCTGAAAAGAAATACGTATTGCTTGTAGCAATTGTCGGCGGTGTGATTTCAGCATTGACAACAACCTTCCCAGGTGGTCAAATTGCGAACCCTGTCGATAAATTAGTATCAGCATTCGTATTCTATGGCATGTTTACAGTTGCAAGAAAGCAGACACAATCACTAGTAATGGTATGTGCTATTACTGCAGTAGGAATTTTAGTTTCTGGATTTGTTTTCTTAAACACTGCACTTATAATTGCTGGTCTACCTGGAACATTCATCGGATTGTTCATTGGTGTAGTCATCCCAGCAACTGTAATGGGTACAATTGCAATGGCGATTATTTATCCAGTTGCACAACAAATTATAAGACGTACAAACTTTACAGTTAGTGCATAATCATGAATCTCCGGTGTCCGACTTATTGGCGGGCACCCTTTTTCTGTCCAATTTTGTAAATTAGTTAAAATCGATAGAACTGAAGTAAAACTGATAGAATGAAAATATATAATTCATAGAAAAGAAATAATGTCGATAGAATCAAGTGATCCATCGTTCCTACTCCTCATCTCCATCAAAAATCTATGAAATTAAGTGATATCTAGTCATTTCTCATCATATAGTAGAAGTAAAAAGTGGGACAAGGAGTGGAATCTATGTTAACAGTACCTTGGTTTGTATATGTAGCGTTATTTGGAGTTCTTTTTAGTGCATATATGGTGATTAGGACATCTAGAGAGGAAAAGAAGATTGAAGACTCCTATATTGAACAAGAAGGTAATGTATATATCGAACGTATGAATAGCGAAAAAGAAAAACGTTCTAAGCAAATGAATAAACCAGAGGCCATGTAGAAGTCGAAAAGCGCAAGTCCTTGAAAGAGGAACATCGACTAACTACTACTGCAACGTCCTGTGGCAAACGTCGATGTCAGCACTTCCTGTGAAAGTCCGACAAGCATAACAAAAGCCGGCTGAAAGGATCTCTTTTATCCATCTTGCCGGCTTGGCTTGAACAGAGAGGGGCTAGCGCTGAAGCTAGACAATATAAAAAGGACCGTTTAAAAACGGTCCTTTCTCATTATTCTGCAGCAGGCGCTTCAAATAAATCTTTAAAATCTTTATCTTTAATTTTTACATCTGCATTATCAATTGCTTTGTCTAAAGCAGTTTGAAGAGCAGCTTGGTCTGCTTGAAGTAAAGCCTTGCGAATCTCGTCCTTTTTCTCTTGTTCCATCTTATCAAAACCTTCAGTAGTTCCAGTTACTTTAATGATGTGATAACCGAATTGTGACTCAACAATATCACTTGTTTCGCCTTCTTTAAGAGTAAAGGCAACTTTTTCAAATTCAGGAACCATACGTCCTTTTCCAAACCAACCAAGGTCCCCGCCATTTTGAGCAGAACCATCTTCAGAATATTCCTTTGCTACATCTTCGAATTTTTCACCTTTGTCAAGCTTAGCCTTCGCTTCTTCAATTTTCTTTTTAGCGTCTGCTTTTTGCTCTTCTGTTGCATCCTGTGGAACTTGAGCTAAAATATGGCTTGCTTTAACCACTTCGCCTTCTTTTACTTCAACTTCTTCCAATGCAGCTTTTTCTTTTAACATGTCTGATTTAAGAAGTTCGCGTACGAATTCCTCACCATTTTGCTCAACAATGGCATCAAACTGGGCACCTAGAGCAGCTTGCATTTCTTCATATTTTGCATCTATTTCTTTATCTGTTACTTCATATTTCTCTGATAATACTTTAGTATAAACTAAATCTTTAAGGATCACTGCGCCTGCTTGATCCTTCATGGCATTATATAATTCGTCTTTTGTAACATTTCCAGCTTTTGTTTCTACAAGTACTGCTGAATCGTCGGCATTGTTACATGCACTTAGACCAAGAATACCTACAGCAGCAGTTAAAGCAATTATTGATTTTTTCATTACACACACTCCTACTATGTACAATTTTTATATACGGTTTGTCCAAGGGTACAAAAATTACTATAACATACTTTTAAAAAAGAAAGAAAACATTTTCGCAAGATTATTCAAAAATCTGGGACATTCGCACAGTCATATAGGCTTTATGCGAATAGGATATAGTGAACTGAATAAAAGGCTTTTGCCTTTCAAGTTCAAAAGTTTAGTTGATTGTGAAAAAGAATTCCTAAAGGCGTGACAATCGCCTATTCGTTCACAAATGATTTCGCATAAAATACCGTACTAAGATATAGGAGGTGTAACTATGAGTCACGGATACGCTGGTGGATTCGCGCTAATTGTCGTGTTATTCATCCTTCTAATCATCGTTGGTGCTGCTTGGTTCTAAGAAAAGCTTAGCTTATTGATTGTCCACGTTAGCCACGTCCTGTTGCTAACGTGGACATCAGCACTTCCTCGAAAATGCTTTGCATTTTCTTCGTGCGATGTATATGCTGCCGAAGTCTTTCCTGTCCTGTGCAGGTCCGACAAGCAAAAGAAAAGCTAGCTAGAAGGATGCCTTTTATCCTTATTGACAGGTTGTCTTGACCTGAGAGGGGCCTGGCCCTTTAGCTAGACAAAATAAAAACATTCTCAAATAAGAAAAAGGATGGCCGAAAAATCGGTCATCCTTTTTCCATTTACGTAAACAAGACCTCTACATAGGAGGAAATAAGTAAAATGGTAATCAAAATATTAATTGTTCGATAAACTTTTGGCTGGCGGTCATCAGGAATTTCTTTTTGCTCACATAGCCGGTAAGTCATTTGATTAATGTAAAACAAAATAAAAGCAGCAAATGGAATATAAAATAAGAGCACTCCTCATCCCCCCATCTAAAATCAAATATGCCGTAGCATTTTTCCCCCTAGATTTGTTCAATCATGAAAATCTAAGACTCCCAGAAGGCTCAACTTTATTCATTACTCCAAAATTTCATATGAATAAAGTTTATTTATGAATTAAAATATCATAGCCATCCTCTACTTCTTCAACAGTACAAGATCTTGGTGCCTTAATAAACTGACCTAAATAGATAAAATCAGGAACACATAACCCAAAATTGATCGCTGCAATAATGGAAAAATAATGAATATAGACCGGAAATGCAACACACGCACCAAGCATAAGTGTAGTAATCAATAAAAATGGTGTACTCATTACTAAAATGATAAACGGCTTAGAAAGTGCATCTTTTGAACGAGTAGAAACAACTGGAATAATTCCATATAACCATTTAAATGTTACTTTTATTTTTTTACCAGTTACCCAAAAGGGTAAAACATGCAAGGTTGCATGTAATGGATAAATCAACAATAAAGCTAATAAAAAATAAATTGATCCATCTTCATTTAGTTTAATTGAAGAATACAGAAGATTCATTGGCAAATAAAAAAGAATAAATGCAATGAACATTGATATCAAGGATACCAATACAATTCGATGGAATCCATAATCCTTTGAAAGATTAATGGTTTTCCAACATGTCATACAAAATCACCATCCACAATCATAAGAAGTAAATAATTGGAAGTCGCATCCAAATCGAAGTAAAATTTTTTTTAATTTAGTTACTCTAAACTTACTAAACTACTTTACTTTGTTTCTAACAAAAATGCAATAGGTATCCAAAAGAACGATAAAATACATGTTTTTTCGACTTTTTTCGCTATTTTTGGGCATATTATTTAAAAATAAACGTAGAGTATTCATTCAACTAAAGTATTTGGGGTGTTAACTATGGAGTCAATTGAAGATCGTTTGGAGCGACTTGAATATTATCAGTCGCTCATCTTACC
The DNA here is from genome assembly GCF_059759275.1 of Ferdinandcohnia sp. GQ5. Classification (NCBI taxonomy): domain Bacteria; kingdom Bacillati; phylum Bacillota; class Bacilli; order Caryophanales; family Bacillaceae; genus Ferdinandcohnia; species Ferdinandcohnia sp. GQ5. The sequence continues at coordinate 43,782 of NZ_JCAXEW010000009.1, read as the reverse complement.
GTTGTTAGAGGATAAGTTATCACCGTTTCATCAATTAATAATGGAAGCAAAATTAACAAAAAAAGACGTCGAAGACTTATTGGAACTATGTGAAGAAATGAGCATTACATATAAAAAACAAAAAGCGGAGGGACTTATATGTTTCACGCCGCTTTTAACTCAATTTGTAGGGATGCTTCATCCCCACTTAGATCCAAAAACAACAATCGACGTATTAGCTAAAGAAAGAAAATATACCCCTTTAATGAACGAGTTTAAAGGGATACTCAACGAAATAAACTAATTCCAGATTACAACTCTATTTTTTCTTCTACTCGTTTGTAAAGCTTTCCATCTACTTCAATAAAATCATCTTCAATATTTCGGAATGATTTCTCGAATATTTCCATATAATCGTCTCCATATATGTTACGGACAATGCTCATAACCTCAACGATTTCTGGGAACTTTCCGTAAAGCTTCTTAAGTGGAATTGCTCCTTCCAAAACTCCATTTTTACTCGGATTATAGCTTTCCACAATTTTCAAAAAGATTTCTTCCCCTTTTGGTGTCAACTCGATATACGTGTTACGCTTATCATTTTCCTTTTTTGAAAATTGTAAAAGTCCACGTTCCTCTAACTTTTTAGAAAAGTTAAATGCAGTTGAAACATGCATAACTCCAAACTTAGCAATCTCTGAAATTGAAGCACCTTTCAAATGATACGCTATCCAAATAATATGATGTTCATTAATATTTAAATCATAAGGCTTGATCCATTGTTGCCAGTCCTTTTCAATAGATTTCCATAATGCCTTACTTAGCTGTGCGATTCTCTGACTAAAAAGGAGCGCTTCTTTGATGGAGGCCATTTTTTCTTCATGTTTCATAGATTCACCCACTTTTCTATTTTCTCTTATTACTATTATGCCAATAAAATAAAAATTAATAAAGATGTAAATTTACGAAATTTTTAAATTAGGTGAAAAAAATTTGATTCTATGGGGTTGTAACCGCTTTTTCTAGTTTTTCTAAAGCGCTTTCTATTTCTGAAAGCTCTTTTTGAATATTTTTTTGATTACCTTCAATCTCTTGTTTCCAATGATTTAGTAAATAACTAATATCACCAGAAACCTCAGATATTGTATTCACCGCCTGTTTCGTTGACCTAGAAACCTGTTCTGTTAAGGATTTCCCATCGGAAACAACCTGAGACAGGGAATTAGAGATTTGTTTTTGATTATTTTTTAACGCCTTTCTTAATTCCTTGCCTGAAGTAGGTGAACTTAAAAGGACGGATATACCACCAATTACACTTCCAATTAATACACCAATTAATAGAGACTTTGTTGATGTCATTTTAATCACTCCAAATCAGAACTATTATTTACAGATTTCTACAAAAACTAAAGAAATCCTTTTCAAACTTCATATTTTTTACAAAATTACAGTTGCTGTAATAAGTCATTTTGTTGGATATACCAACGGTCAACAATACTATTCCGAACCAGTACAAAAACGATTCGTTTTCGTTCCTTCCCTTGATTTTCCCTGTATATTTCGACTTCAACTGGTATTTCCATACTTAATAGTCCTTTTAAATCGCTTAATGGTAAATAGGACATGTTTGTTATTGAAAAAATTGTAATTTGACTTAAGGTTTTGTAAAGCATCTTATTTTTTGAATTCGGCATAAAGGTTTGTTTGATTATTTTTCGATCCGATTGATTAATACCGGCTACAAATATTTCAATTAGGTGATAAGGGTCCGCATTATTAATGTAATCGTCTAACCTGCCTCCCGCCTTTAATAACATGAGTTTATGAGCAAAATCTGGTTCTTTTGAACTGTGGGTGGTACTCCCTAAGAAATGCACACAAAAATGACCAGGAAAGCCGTTTTTTAAAGCACCTGCACCATGTGGCATACCGTGCATTGAGGCGGCAATCATTTGATCTCCATATTTTACAATAATCGCCCTTCGCTTCCAGCTCCATTTCCCGCTATAAATTCTTTTCATAATTTTTGTGTCTTCAATTGTGATTGGTTGAACATCGGCATGTCTGCTTCCAGCCCTTCTTTGCACACGAAATTGAAGGCCCGTTTCAACGTCAATAATAGTAAAGAAGGATTTTCTAGGAAGAATCTCATTTACAATGTCCCAAGGAACCATTTCAACTTTAAAGCTTATTGGGCTATCTCTCTCATCATATTCATTTGTAACCGCAATGGCTGTATTATGAAATGCAAATAAAAAAAGAAAAAATAGAAGTATTACTTTTGTCATTCTTCAGGACCTCTTTTTTTTTTACATAGCTTTCCATAAATGATGAAAATCTATTTATAAAAAAACTCGACTCATAAAAAAAGTGAGTCGAGTCTTGATTGATTACTTATGAAAGGTTGGTTTATAGAAACTTCGATTATCCAATGCAAAGACTCGGTCTGAGAATTCGCCTGGTTTTACACGTTCTAATGCACGATCTAACATATTCATTTTGGCATCAAGATTATCTATATAATGTAGAACTTCCGCTTCCTTAATCATTGGTGGCTTAGGGCTTCCCCATTCTGCCTTTCCATGATGGCTTAAGATAATATGCTGCAATACCGTAACTTCTTCACCTTCAATACCTAGCTCCTTTGCTGCTTGTCCGATTTCATTTACCATAATTGAAATATGGCCTAATAAATTTCCTTCTACTGTATATGTTGTTGAAATAGGGCCTGACAGCTCCGTAACCTTGCCTAAGTCATGTAAAATGATGCCTGCGTATAATAAGTCCGTATCAAGTGATGGATATAGATGAGCAATTGCTTTAGCTAAGTCAAGCATTGAGACAACATGATAGGCTAAGCCAGACACGAATTCATGGTGGTTCTTGGTTGCTGCTGGATATTCAAAAAAGGCAGCTTGATGCTTTTTCAGTAAATGCCTCGTAATCCTCTGGATATTTGAATTGTTCATTTCAAAAATATATTGTGTGATTTTTGAAGCCATCTCATCCTGCGGTACTGGTGCAACTTCAAGAAAATCGGAAATAGTAACCCCATCTAAATCAGTTATAGGTCGGATATTTCTGATTTTCAACTGATTTCGTCCTCGGTAACTATTAATCTCGCCAGCAAGTCTTACGATTTGTTGAGCAGCATAGTTAGTCTCATCTTCAGGTGTTGCATCCCAAAGTTTTGCTTCAATTTCTCCACTTTTATCCTGAAATACTAAAGTTAAGAATGGTTTTCCATTACTTGCAATGCTTTTTGTTGATGATTTAATAAATAAATATACATCAACCTGCTGTCCCACTTCATAATGAACAATACCCTTCACCATATTTTCTCCCCCTGCTTATCTATTTACTCTCACTTCTAAAAAATGAGGACTATGAAAATAACAAATTTCTTACAAAAATTATAGCATACTTTTTTGGTATTCTATGATACCCTCATTACTTAGTATTATAGGTTTTGCTTCACCAAATCCTTCCAAAACGTGTTGGTGACAAGTAAATAGGAGGACTTGATTTTCTATTGACAGTTCTTTAATTAAAGAGATGACATTTGATAAACGACCTGAATCAAAATTAACAAAGCTATCATCAATAATAAATGGAAATGATTGACTGGGATGCATCGTATTAGCAAGCGAAAATCTGAGCGAAATATATAATTGCTCTGAAGTTGCCTGGCTAAGTTCAGACGGCTCATAGCGTACACCCTTATTATTCTCGACTAGAAAACCATCGACTTCATTGTCAAGGTAAATTCTTTTGTACTTCTTATCTGTAAGAATAGAAAAATAATGCTCAGCCCTTTTTATTACCTTAGGTAAGCGGAGCGTTCGATAGTGGTCTACTGTTTTGGTTAGAATATCTTTTGCAACTGATAGTATTGCCCAGTTTTTAGCATAGTTTTTTACTAAAGAATTACTTGCCTCGTAAGAATGAAGTAAATCTGCGTAGGTTCCACCTTCTTCTAGTTCTTGTATCCGATGGTTTATAGCTGACAGTTGACCTTGCCTTTCTTTTTCAATTGCATGAAGTCTAGTGGTTTCAGCTGACATCTCCTCAATTAGAACTTCATAATCAGTTTCTATATTACAAATCTTAACTAACTTACCAAAGCGTTCTAGTTGCGCCATTAGGAGATTCATTCGCTCTTTCAGTTCTCTTGCGGTATCATTTGCTTGTCCCTTTGCCCGATACTCTTCTTCATTCGAAACTTTCGCAATATCCCAGAGAACTTGAATTTCCTTTTGAAGATGCTCGATTTCCAAACTAAGCTTTAAGATTTGTTCTTCTGAATCCTTTATTTTCGCATCAATCTGTAATAACTGTTCATATTTCTTTTTTTCTACTTGTAATTGGATCGCTATCTGGTCAACTTTTATCGAACTTCGGTCTTCTATGTTTAACTGTTTTGCAACTGTATAAATTTTAGATTGGAAGTTAGAAATCTCATTTTGAAGATCTACTTTTGCTTTAGAAAGCTTTTGTTTATTTAAAGCTTTCTCCTTAATCGCTTCAAGAATTTGAAAAACATCCAATAATCGTTCATTTGAAATTTGCAGTGGAAGTCCATATGTTTTCTTGATGTTTGTTGCTTTTTCCTCTAAGGAATACTCTGTTTTCTCCCATTCCTCAAAGTCTTTAAATACCTTATCTAATGCACGTTCATTTTGTCGATGCGTGGCTTTTTCAATTTCAATCTGTTGTATTAAGTGCTTATCACGAATAAGTATTGCTGATAGCTCTTCATGATCTGAATAGTTGCTATGTGTTAGTTGCTCATTTATAGCCTCCAGCTTTTTCATTAATCTTTCTCTATCATCCTGGAGTTCATGAATGAATGAGGATGTCATCTGGGAAGTTTCTGTTTTCCCAACTGGCCACATGAGAGCACCTAGGATAGTTAATATCCCACCAATTATCCAATCTTTTGTAACATAGAAATAAACCGAGATAATCAATAAGGTAAAACCAATTCCATAAAACAATCGAGTATACTTTTGTTTGTTTTCAGATTCTTTTGCTGTCATTCTTTGCATTTTTTGATCAATTCTTTTTATCTCATCCTCAATTAACAGCTTTTCACTTTCTAGGTTATCCTTCGAAGTATATTGGCTTTTCTTTTTTTCATAGCGTTTTCGTTGTTCCTCTGGGAGCACCTGTTGCTTTAAGTCTCTTAACTTTTGTTCGCTATTATCTAGAGCTTCTTTTACTTGTGTAAAACTGTTATCTAAGAAATGCTTCTGTTGCCTATGTCGTGCTGTCTCAGAAACAACTTCAGAGAACATATCTTTTGCAGTAATGCTTAGATTTAATTTCAAAACATCTTTCTCTGGTAATGTAAAATTTATTCGATCTATTAGTTGATTTAATTCATCTTCTATCTCTTGAAGTTCTATCGTAACTTGCTGAAATCTGTTTTCTTTTTCATAAAATAGGTTTTTATTTTCAACCAATTCCAATATCCGTTGTTCGTTAACAATGTATTGTTTGGCAAAATTGATTTCACTTTTTTCCTTGTTCCATTCTAGAATTTGGCCATTTATAGCAGCTAATTGTGCCTGATACGGTTTTATTTGCGCCTGCAGTTGTTCTAAGCGATTCAGCCCATCCTCGGGATAAGGTTCAAACACTGGTAAACTTTGCAATCGATTTTGTAATGTTTGATATTCTTCTACGATTGGTTGAATGGATCGGAGTTTTTCTGATTCTTGAATTTTTTGCTTTAAAGAACTTATCTTGGAATCATAGGATACAAGTTCGTTTTCGAGTTGCTGTTGTTCGTTCAGGAGAGATTCATATTCATTATTTTTCTCCTGCCACTTCGTAACTTTTGCATGTTCCTCCTTTAGTCGGATAAGTTCCATATTAAGTGGTGGATTCTTTCCTTTTGGTTTATATAATCCATCCATTTCCTTCACCAATTTAGTTTGTAATTCAAGTAAGGCGTCTGTTCCAATTGTCCCCGCAGAAAATAAAAACCTTCCTACGTCCTCTCTCTTTAAATTATGTACACCCTGTAGTCCATGAATATTAAAGGAATAAACATTCTTAAACAGGTTTTTATCCATTCCTTGGAAGAGCTCTGATATAAACTCTTCTCCGTAAACTGAACCATCTGGCATAAATACTGATACTTCTCCTGTGGCTTTACCTGGTAATCTTTCAATCAAAATTGTTCCATACTCGTCAGTTTGGAGAATGAGCTTTCCACCATATTTGGCTCCTGCTTTAGGGATATAACGTTGCTCATTTTGTTGTTTCGTTGGAAATCCAAATAAAATACTATGTATAAACGACATAAGTGTTGATTTTCCAGCTTCATTTTGACCAAAAAAGACCTGAAGATGTGGAGAAAGCTCTCCGAGTTCCAAGTTTTCAAGTTTTCCATACCCATAGACCTGAATTCCAATGATTTTCATATCGTCACCTCCTATTTGAAGAATAGAGTTCTCGTAGAATTAAGTTCTCCGCATCATGAAGTATTTCCTGTAGTTCTTCATTTGTAAAAGTATCAATATGCCTTCGGAAGCTTTGATTATTCCGTAAAGGGAGTAGTGCATGATCAAAGTCCTGATAGGTTTCCATGTTTTCCAATAAATCACCAAAAAAATGTGAATCCTGCTTTAACTTTTGACGATTGATCTGTATTTGAAAATTTTGTTTAAGTCCCACCACATAGACAAAATTCTTTTCTGAGATATCATCGTTTAAAAGAGATAAGAGATCTTCTTTTATTGGATTCTCTTGAAGTTGTGTTAGCAGTGGTCCGGTTCCTATATATTCAATCGTTACAAATAAGCCTTGGGTTTCTTTACGGAGAGATTCAAGATGAGAAAGTGATTTGTCAACAAGTTGGTCAAAACTAGTAAGCTCAGAAATATCGATGGTCGTATTTTCCCAAACTAAATCGGATGTTGGAAAAAATGTATATTCTGTTTTAGCTTTTGAAAGTTTTACGAGATAACCACCCTTTTCACCTGTTTCCTTTTTATGCCTACCTTGAATATTGCCAGGATAAATAATAGGAGGGTCTTCAGCTAAAATCTCCCTTGTATGAATATGTCCAAGAGCCCAATAGTCAAATCCTTTTTTCTGTAGGTCAGAAAGCAAAAACGGAGCATACCGACTATGTGAACTCTCCCCTTCTTTACTTCCATGTAAGATGCCTATATGATATGTGGCACCGTCTTTCTTTTCATAAAATTTGGTTTTGTTTTCAAGCACAGCTTTTTTGGCATAGCTAAACCCATAAATATTCGCAACGGTTTCTCCATTTTTTATATATGGAATGACCTCGACATTTTCATTTTGAAACACATGGACATTACTCGGCCATTCAAAATGTGGCCAATTTCCACTAAGATGGTCATGATTACCGTGCGTGACAAATGCCTCAATACCATGTTCTCTAAGTCTTTCCATTTCTTTACGAAATCGTGATTGTGCACGGAGGCTTCGGTCTTCTCCATCGAATAAATCACCGGCAATGATGATAAAATCAACCTTTTGCTCAATCGCAATATTGATTAATCGAGCAAAGGAGGTAAACGTACTCTCTTGTACACGCTTAAAAACTTTCGTTGGCAGATTGGTTAACCCTGAAAACGGGCTGTCCAAATGTAAATCCGCAATATGTAAAAAGGTAAGTGCATCCATTAATTAGCTCCTTTAGACTCTTTTACCTATATTCTATCACCTACTCAATACGAATGCACGTTCTTATTAATATGAGATTATCAGGGTGTATATTGGTTTTAGATCATATAAAAACCGAGGTAAATTACCCTCGGTTTAATTCTTGTAGCTTATTTATCATTCTTTGTAATTTGTAAAGCCTTTTTGATGTCTTTGAAGGAGGATGATTTACCGTACATTAGTACTCCTCCGCGGTAGACTCTAGCTCCAAATATCGCTAGTAAAGTTATTGTTATAACTAGTAATCCAATTGATAATGCAATTTCCCAGGTTGGAAGTGTTAGCATACCAACTCGAAGAAACATGATCATTGGTGCGAAAAATGGAATATAAGAAGTAATTGTAATCGCGGATGATTCCGGTTTTGTTAGCCCAAACATTGCAATCATAAATGCGGCTACGATTAACAAGGTCATCGGTGTGATCATTTGTTGAACATCTTCAATTCGACTTACTAAAGACCCTAAGAAGGCCGCAAGTGTTGCATATAAGAAGTATCCCAAAATGAAGAAAACACCAGCGTAAACAAAGGTTGATACGGGCAAATCGCCAAAACCAAATACTTCAAAAAATCCGCCCTCCATACCACCCATGCTTTGCTTTAAGGAGCCATATCCGACCAATAAAATCACAGCAAATTGAGTTAGGCTCAATAATGCAATACCAAGTATCTTACCGAACATTTGCTTAATAGGAGAAACACTCGAAATCAATATTTCCATAACACGAGATGATTTTTCAGTAGCAACTTCCATCGCAATCATATTTGCATACATGATGACTGCAAAATAGATAACAAATAAAAGGACGTATACTAAACCACGCGCTTGATTAAGTTCTTCTTCCGATTTTGCGTTTTCTTCAAGGGCCACTTTATCAAATTGGACGGGTGCATACAATTGATTAATCTGATCTGGAGTTAATCCCGCTTTTGTGGTTGCGATTGTCACCTTCAACTGTTGAAGAGCCTGTTCTAGTTGCCCAGTGATTTCTGAATCTGTTATCGACGGTGCCTTATAAACTCCCTCTGGTAGACCCTCTGAACTTTCAGTTAGGATAAGATAACCGGTTAATTCTTCGTTAGTAACCCGTTCTTGGGCATTCTCTTCTGCCCCTTCCATTTTTTCAATGACGATATCACTAGACATAGCTGATAAAGTCTGTTCATACGCTTGATAAAGCTCATCTGACTCGCTAAGAACTGCTACATGGGTTGTCTCATCTTCATCAAATTTGTCAATGATGGTTTGAATATTTGCTAGACCAAAGATAATGAGTGCCGTTATCAATGTCGTAATAATAAATGATTTTGTTTTTAATTTACTCACATAGGTGTGAAAAAGGATAATCCAAAACTTATTCATAAGAAGCACCTACCTTTTCGATAAAAATATCATTTAAGGAAGGTTCCTCTAATACAAACTTTCGAACAAAGCCTTTTCCTACTATAGAATCTAGTATTTTTTGTGATATTTGTTCACTTTCAACCTGTAAATTGAGTCCCTCCGCAGTTTCCTTCACCCTTGTTACACCTGCTAATGTTTTTAAATGACTGATATCAAAATCGGCATGTACGATGACATTTTTCTTTCCAAAAGAACGCTTAATTTCTTTTAGAGAACCATGGACAACAGGTTTACCGTGATGCATAATGCATAAATGTTCACATAATTCCTCAACATGTTCCATCCGGTGACTTGAAAATACAATTGAGGTCCCTTCATTTTTCAAATCCACAACGGCTTCTTTTAGAAGCTCTACATTCACAGGGTCAAGCCCGCTGAATGGTTCATCAAGAATTAGCAACTTCGGCTTATGAATAACAGATGCAATAAACTGTATTTTTTGCTGGTTCCCTTTTGATAATTCCTCAACTTTTTTTGTCGCATATTCAGGAACCTTAAATCGTTCTAACCAGTAATCAATTTGTTTTAAAATATCCTGTTTTTGCATACCGCGTAGTCTCGCAAGGTACACAAGTTGATCACGCACCTTCATTTTTGGGTAAAGTCCTCTTTCTTCTGGTAAGTACCCAATCATATGGCTTGTATCGTAATTAATCTTTTTTCCATCCCAACTAATTCGGCCATCACTGGCATCTAATAATCCAAGTATCATTCGAAATGTTGTTGTCTTTCCTGCCCCATTGGCGCCTAGAAATCCAAACATTTCACGCTCAGGAATTTCGATTGATAGGTTATCTACTGCTGTGAAGCTACCGAATCGTTTTGTCACATTTTCTAGCTGTAATGCCATTTCGACTCCTCCTTTTCCTGTTGTTTTTTACGAATGAGTTAGGAAAAAGTTTCAAAAATTATCATAACACATTTATTTATTGTATATATTGCGCTGGAACTTGCAATCAACTACACTTTAAGTATCTGAATTTTAACTTTATTTATGGGGGACTCTGATATGAACTATGTGTTAACAGTGTTTGATAAAACGGGAGAAAAATTACTCGAAGAAACATTTGAAGCTGCTACTGAAAAAGAGGCAAAGGAAACTGGCGAAAGAATACTGATAGAAAAAAACTATTTAGAAACAACACATCGTTGCACAAGCACAGCAGGAAAATTAGTGTTATTTCATCGTTAGGCAGGCACCCAATTTGGGGTACCTGTTTTTATTTATTAAAAAATCCCGCTGTGCTTTCAACGGGATTTTTTCATTATTCACCTTTAAAAACTGGTTTTCTTTTTTCTAAAAAGGCTTGAATGCCCTCACGGTGATCCTTCGTACTTCTCATTGCATACTGTCCGTGTTTTTCTAATTCCAATATTTTTTCAAGCTCTGGTAAGTGCATTTGATTGTAGATAGACTTAGTTTGAATCATGGCAAGTACAGGTTTCTTTTTCCACTTTTTCACCTTATGAATGACTGCTGTTTGCAGTTCTTCCTCTGCAACCTCATCAATTAATCCGAGGTGCAAGGCTTCACCAGGAGACAATTGCTTTCCTTCCCAAATTAAATGTTTTGCTCTTGCTTCGCCAAGTCTTTTTTCAAGAAAGAAATGTGCACCACCATCAGGAATTAGGCCGATTCCGATAAAGTTCATAGCTAATCTGGATTGTCGATCAGCTATGATGTAATCAGCACCTAACGCAAAGCTTAACCCAAGGCCAGCAGCGGGTCCATGGATTGCGCTGATTACTAGCTTCGGTAACAAGTATAGCGTTTTCATTATTTCTGAAATAAGTTCCATCACAGGTGCAAAAGCACTTTCGTCAGTTGAACTTAACATTGTTTTAATATCTCCACCAGCTGAAAAGCCTCGTCCACTACCAGCCAATACAAGGATATCCACTCCATCGTTGGCAGCTACTTCTTTTAAACTATGTAAAATTTGGTTAAGCATTTCAATATCCATCGAATTTAGTGCTTCTGGGCGATTTAGAGTAAGATAGGCTACTCGCTCATCAATATGAAGAAACACTTTTTCTACTTGTTCGATTGCCATTATTAAGCCCCCTTAGTGGTGTTTCTACTATTATATAATGATATTACCTTAAAAGAAACCGTTTTCAACAAATTGATAAGGTCATCCAAAGTTTTTGGATGACCCTTTTGCAAGTTAGTTATCTACTAAATTTACCCAGAATTTTTACCTCTATATTGGGTTTGCGAATTTCCGGGTTCGCTATCTCCTAAAGTTATCCAGTTGTGAACCTCTTTTCTATCTTTGCGGGTTCGCTATCTCCTAGTTTTGCCCAATACCTAACCTCTTTTCCATCTTTGCAGGTTCACAATCTCCTAGTTTTGCCCAATACCTAAACTCTTTTCCATCTTTGCAGATTCACAATCTCCTAGTTTTGCCCAATACCGAACCTCTTTTCCATCTTTGTGATAACGCCATCTCCTGGTTTTATCTAGTTCCGAACCTCTTCATACAGTTTCTTTCGAGGTGTCCTATATGTTTACTTAACTTGTGATAGATGGTCTTTCAGTTGGTCTCGAAGGGCCCTTTTCAAGAACTTTCCTACTGATGTTTTCGGGATATCATCCATGAAGATGATGTCATCTGGCAACCACCATTTCGCAAATTGTGGCTTTAGAAACTCAAATAGCTCATCCTTTGTAATTTGGTCCTTTGCAGCATCTTTTAACACTACACATGCAACTGGCCGTTCTTGCCATCTTTCATGCGGTACTGCAATAACCGCCGCTTCAAATACTGCCTCATGGGCCATAAGTGCATTCTCAATATCAACAGAGGATATCCATTCTCCACCACTCTTGATTAGATCCTTTGTTCGATCAACAATCTTCACAATTCCTTCTTCATCTACTGTGACTACATCTCCGGTATGTAACCACCCATCTCGGAACGCTTCGTTTGTTCGCTCATCCTTATAATACTCATCCGCAATCCAATTTCCTCTTAACAATAACTCTCCCATTTCTTTACCGTCATTGGCCACTTCTCCATTTGCCCCTACAACTTTCATTTCAACGAGGGGGACGATAGAGCCTTGTTTCGAGCGTATTTCTAATTTTTCGTCTTCTGATAGATTATTTTGATAGCTTTTTAGACGCGACAAAACAACAAGTGGCGTTGTTTCTGTCATCCCATAAGCATGGATAAACGGGATTTTGTATTTTGATTCAAACGCTTTAATAAGCCCCTTTGGAGCTGCAGAACCACCACATAAAATACGAGTTAGACTGCTTGTATCGTAGCTGCCTTGTTCTAGTTCATTAAGAAGACCAAGCCAGATTGTTGGTACACCCGCAGTCATTGTTACTTTCTCGGAATCTATTAATTCAGCCAATACCTTTGGAGTAAAATAGGGTCCCGGCATAACGAGAGTGGTTCCAAACCACACCGCCGCAAAAGGTAATCCCCAGGCATTTACGTGGAACATCGGAACAACTGGCATCGCAATATCACTTTCCGTCAATCCTGAACCATCAGCTAAACCTAGTGCCATACTGTGTAAGACAACTCCGCGATTTGAATAGACAACCCCTTTCGGATTACCAGTTGTTGCAGAGGTGTAGCACATCCCTACAGGATCATTTTCATCAAGGTCTTTCTTAAATTCGAAAGTAGGGTTCCCTTCATTTACAATTTTTTCATAATGATAAAGTGGTTCTAGGTTTGTTTCTGGCAATTCATCCTTATCAGTCATAATGATGAACGCCTCAACTGTTTTTAATTGATCCTTAACCTTTTCTAATAATGGAAGTAGATCTTCATCAAAAAGCAGTACCTTATCTTCTGCGTGATTGATGATGTAGACTATATGCGCAGGTGAAAGGCGGATATTGATGGTATGAAGAACTGCACCAATACCAGGTATCGCAAAATAAGCTTCTAGATGACGATGATGATTCCATGCTAATGTTCCGACACGCTCACCTTTACTTACCCCGATTTTGTCAAGTGCACTTGATAATCTTCTTGTTCGTTCACCTATCTCTTTATAAGTATGAGTTACAATTCCATTTGAAGTTCTCGAAACAACGGTTTTCTTTGGAAAATACCTCTCTGCACGCTCGAGCATTGATGAAACTAGCAATGGTACATTCATCATAATCCATTCCCCCACTTCAAAATTATTTGAAAAAGGCAAGTTACTCTCGTAAACTTATAGCCCCATATTTTTTGCGATTATCGTTTTCATGATTTCATTTGTCCCTGCATAAATCGCCGATACTGGTGTGTCACGATACCGTCTCGCTATCTCGTATTCCTCCATATATCCGTATCCACCATGTAGGTGCATACATTCGGCTGCCACTTTTTTTGCCATATCGGTTAACCACCATTTTGCCATGGAAACCTTTGTCACCACATCCTTTCCTGCGATATGTTTCTCAATCAAATCATCTAAAAAGGTTCTACCTATTTCAACTTCAGTTGCCATCTCTGCAAGTCTAAATTGAATATGTTGGAATTTACTAATTGACCGTCCAAAAGCATCACGCTCTTTAACATATTTCATTGTTAGCTTTAGCATTGTTTCAGCTGCAATTTGAGCGGATATTGCAACAATTAATCGTTCTTGCTGGAGCTGTTGCATCAAGTAATAAAAGCCCTTCCCCTCAATTCCAATAAGATTTTCAGCAGGAACAATTGCATCTTCAAAAATCAGTTCTGCTGTATCTTGGGCATGAAGACCAACCTTATCGAGTTTCCTTCCACGAGTAAATCCTGGGGTATCTTTTTCAATTGCTAACAAACTAATTCCTTTATGTTTTTCTTTCGGATCTGTTTTACAAACAACAACGACTAGATCCGCATGAATGCCGTTTGTTATAAATGTTTTCTGACCGTTTACAATGTAATGGTCACCTTTCTTTACAGCAGTCGTTTTAATCCCTGCCAAATCAGAACCAGCACCTGGCTCTGTCATCGCTATTGCTGTAATCATTTCACCTGATATACATGTTGGCAACCATCTTTGTTTTTGTTCCTCTGTGCCATATTCATTTAAATAAGGGACCACGATATCACTATGAAGTCCTATTCCTATCATGCTTGCTCCAACTCGTTCAAGCTCTTCGTTAATGACGACAGTATAGCCAAAATCAGCATTAAGGCCTCCATATTTTTCATCAACCCATGGACATAAAAAGCCATTCTCTCCCATTTTCGTCCAAAAAGAACGAGGGATTATCCCGTTTTTTTCCCAATCGTTATAAAAGGGATATGCTTCTTTTTCAAGAAACTTTTGAAAGGCATCCCGAAACATATGATGCTCGTCTTGTAAATAACGTGCCGTCATTATTATCCCTCCTAGTAATAAGGGTTTGTTTTTATCAATGTATGTTTCATGATGGGTAAATATAATGTGGTATTTTTGTGAAAGTCTTGTCTAATAGAAACAAAATAGAAAGCGTTTACATTTTAATGAAAAGGAGTCTGTTTAACTTTATGAGTTCCAGTACTTGAATAATTCCTCATTATTAAGAAAAATCCTCCTTTTTGAACGAAAAAAAAGAGGCATAGTTTCCTATACCCCTTTTGCTACTCCAAACAAATCGTCTAAAATCTCAATCTTTTTGTTCGTGTATTCAATAAAATGATCATTATAGGATTTCGGATCCTTCGGGTTTGCAAATTGAGTAATCTTCCCTGTCATAGGATCAATAAATTTGCTAGCTGCCCCACAGCCTAAGCCGATGATTGTTTGCATTTCTTCCATAATCATAATATTGTAGATACTCTCTTGCCCTGGTAGTGAATAGCCAACATTCTCTAAGTTTCCAAGTATGTTCTTCATTCGATATAAATAATATGGGACATACCCGTGTTCCTTTGTCCATGTTGAAGCATTATTCATCATCTCTGTAATTTCCTCACGGCCGGCAACCTTATATTTTTTCTTATTTCGTGTCATTTCAGACGCACGCTTAAAGGATAAAGTATGAACAGTTAGTGACTCTGGCATAAGCTTTTTTGTTTCTGAAAGGGTATAATTGAACTCTTCTACTCCTTCGCCCGGAAGGCCAATGATTAAGTCCATGTTGATATTGTTCATCCCCATATTTCGTGCAAGATGAAACTTTTCTACTGTTTCTTCAACCGTGTGATGACGGCCAATCGCTTTCAGTGTTTCCTGTATATAGGACTGAGGATTAATACTGATACGGTCAATATTCCACTTCTTTAGGACGTCTAGTTTTTCCGGTGTAATTGTGTCCGGTCTTCCCGCTTCAACTGTAATTTCACGAATGTTTTTCACATTTGGGAAGGATTGGTACATTTCTTCATACAGCATGTCCATCTCTTCTGCCGTGATACTTGTTGGAGTTCCGCCACCATAATATACGGTTGTAATATTAATGTGATTTTCCTTCAACCAACGCCCCATCTCACGCATCTCATAATGAAGTCCACCTAGGAAGGAATTAACCGAACCTTGTCTTCCATTGATCGCATAGGCAGGAAATGTACAATAGGCACATTTTGTTGGGCAGAAAGGAATCCCAATATAAATACTTACTTCGTTTTGTAGTTGATATAAATCAGGAACCATTGTGAGTTGGCGGTCAACAATTTGGAGCATTAATTCAAGTTTTTCATCTGTAATTAAGTAATCTTCTTTCAGCTCTTTGTGTGCTACCTCATGAGATTTTCCCTCTCGAACCTTTTTGTGTAACAGTTTTGTTGGACGCACGCCAGTAAGCATTCCCCATGGCTGAGTAATACCTGTAAAATCTTGCATCACCATTACATATACATGTGAGACTGCATTTTTAATCTTTTTAAATAGTTCTTTGTCATTCTCAAATGGAGGAAATTCCTTACGATAGCTTCCCTTAAATTCGTTCCCGGATTTGATGTCAGTCAGTTTGGCATATGTTGTTATGACAGGACTATTATATTCATATTGGAAGTCTATTAATAGCTCAGGATTATCTAACTCACTAATTGAGAGTTCACTTTCTTCATAAAAAAGATTCGTGATGAGCTGTAGTGGTCGTAAAAACCTGTCATCCCCGAGCCCTTTGAATAATATTCGCATAATTTGTATCACCTTTTCAAAAAAATACTTATTTAAGTGTACAGAATGTACCTTTTTTAATCAATATGAGAATTTTGGGTAGTTTTTGTTTCTGCATTCTCCCTATAAAAAAACCCCCACAAACCGTGGAGGCAAGCCCAACTCTATTTTTCAATCTTAATTTGTTTTAAGAAGTCAATTCTTTGCTGCTTACGGAAATGCTCTTTAATCATATAGGAGACGCCATTCATATTGTTGGACCGAGTCACCCAGTCAGCAGCAAATTTCACTTCCTTCGGTGCATTCCACATTGCAACCCCTAAGCCAGCAGATTCAATGATTTCAATATCATCTATTGAATCTCCAATAACAACTGCTTCATGCAAAGGAATATCTAAGTGATTAGCTAACGTTTTTAATCCATTAAGCTTAGAAACCCCAAAAGGAGTGATTTCTAGCTTATGTGGTTCTGTTAGATCCACTTGAATGTCATTGAAATGCTCAGTCACTGTTTCTCTAATTGCCCTCAGTTCATTTTCACTTTGTGAATAGACCTCAATCTTAGGTGGTGCAACAGGATTGTCTGTTAAATAATCCCCAAGCGAATCGACAAACTGCATTGGATAAAAGAGTGGATCACCAGAACCAAACATTGCTTTTGCGATTAAATTACCAGGGAATCTTACGCGATTGCCAATTGAAAACTTTTCATGTTGGAGGCGAATGCTACATTTAAAGTTTTCTAATACCTGGACAATATTAAATGTTTTCTCTTCTGAAATACGTTTTACATAAATAGGTTCATCAAGGTTATCACTGATGAATCCTCCATTATGCGTAATTAGCAATGAGTTCAGCTTTAATGCTTTTGCGATTTTTTTTGTCGATGGGAAGTGACGTCTTGTTATGAGAGTCACATAAACTTCCTTTGCACGGACGAAATCGATGGCTTCCTTTGTACCACTTTGAAGCCGACCGTTTGGACGTAGTAATGTGCCATCCACATTTATTGCTAGTAACCTATACATATGGCAGGTCCTCCTTCTCAGTTGGGCGTCCCCTATACATATGGTTATGAAAAAATGAAACTGATTAGAACAAAAGACTAATATAGAAAAATGGACGACAACATGTGAAACTTAATGTTTCACATATATGAGCAAAAAAAAGAACCCTCACCATATTGGCGTAGGTTCCAAAGAAGTCTTATTGTTGATCCATACTTCCGTATAATTCTTCAAGTGGTTTAAGCATGATTTGATTTAATTCGCCGATAACAACGCTCATTCGCTGCTCTGCTTCCATAAGTTTTGCAATTGTATCATGTTGTTGAACAAGTGCAACTTGTCTCTGAGCCTGTTCTACTTCTTCTTGTGAAATATCTTCACCCATCATTTGTTTTTGTTGAAGGGATAACTGAATATTTCGAAAGCTTTCAAATAATTTCTTCGCACCTTCGTCGTTATTCACTTGATCATATAAATGCTTTAGTTGTTTAAACTCATCACTCTCACGAATCGCCTTTTCAACACCATAAGCAACATCATATAAATTTACACCCATTTTACCTACCTCCTTTATCCAGATTTATTACGAGCAAAATGGTTCTTTTCCACTATAACAAACATTTCCATATAATTCACCCTCATCTAAAAAATAGAGTGGATATTTTAAGATATTCTATACAGAGCGATTTGCTTATGTTTATGTTTATTGTAGAAACTGTGCAATAATCCCTTGAAGAATTCCAATGATTCCACCTAGAAGTGCTCCTAAATAGGTAATCATCTTGAATTCTCGTTTAGAAATACCTAACACCATTTCCTCTAGTCGCTCTACAGAAAATGTTCCAACCTGATCCTTTACAATTTCCTCGAGCTTTAGGCTTTTCATCATTTTCTCAATACGATTTGCCACAAATTCGCCGGCCATCTCAATCCCTTTAGGAACTATCGTCTCAAGGATTCTTTCTTTGTAAGGTAGTAATACCTCATTTGCAGGAGTTTTAAGATACTTCTTAACAGGGAAGATGTTTAGAGACTGTTCCTTTAGGAATGAAAGAATTTTTTCTGACCCTACCTGCTCAACAATTATATTAACCTCCCAGGATTTTACCTTATTCCACTCTTTTTCAATCAAAGATTGTATAAGCTCCTTTGTCCCCGGGTTTGATAGAAATTTTATAATTTCAGGTTGGATCTTATCTATTAAGCTTGTGTTTCCTAAAAACATTTGTACCATATTTCCAAGCATTCCACGGGTCGATAGGAACTCATCGATCATTCTTTTTAGTCGAAGTTTCCCTTCCTCACTTTCGAAATACTCTATACCTTTT
This sequence comes from Ferdinandcohnia sp. GQ5, assembly GCF_059759275.1. NCBI lineage: Bacteria > Bacillati > Bacillota > Bacilli > Caryophanales > Bacillaceae > Ferdinandcohnia > Ferdinandcohnia sp. GQ5. The sequence continues at coordinate 25,308 of NZ_JCAXEW010000009.1, read as the reverse complement.
TCGGTTATATATTCCGCGACCGCTGGAAATCTTTTTTCGATAGTTGAAAGTAGCTCCTCAGGAATGACATTGCCTATTTCCTTTTGGCCCATTTCATGTAAAAGACTTTTAAATTTGGTTTCAATAAGGTTAGTTAGTTGCTCCTCTGCACGTTCATCAAGATTATATATCCCAACTTGTCCAGCAATCTCGACTAAATTTTTCTCAGTATCCAGCAGTTTAGAAACCTCTTCTTTCGCCCAACCTTCGATGTTGGCAACAAAACTTTCATCCAGTAATTTTTTCTTTAGACTTTCTGGAGTTAAAAGATGCTCTACCACGGTTCTTCCCATTTGCCTTGCTAACTCATCCCTACGCTTCGGGATTAATCCAGGAGTAAATGGAAGGCGTTTTCCACCAATATAGATGGCTTTATATGGCCGAAATAACATCTTAATGGCCAATGAATTCGTAACTCCTCCAATAATGGCTCCAATCACCATCATTAATACAATCATTAAAAAAACGTTCATACAGATCACCCTTTGTTAACTTAATATCAAATACACCAAGGCGGTATTTGCCCGATTTTTTTAGGCTCACACGCTGTGGGTCAAAAAGACGTTACCAAAGAACTTGGCATTTTTAGTCTTTGATCATATGCTCGGAAAATGTCCTTTTAAAAATCGTGGAATCCGCCGAAGGCTTAACTTTATTCTGCAAGGAATAATTTCCACTATATTGTTTACCCCAAACTATTTCATACCACTTATAGAAATAAAGGACTTCTACTGAATAAAGTTAATTTTTTTTCACAGTTTTTATTGTCTTTTCATACGATACGATATCAGACATTTGCCTATATATTGAAACAAAATTGTTTTTCACCTTATCAATTATAGTGTTTGAACGTCAAGTTACGCAAATGGGGTTATCATGATGACGAAAAAAATTCTTATCGAGGTGATTCCTGTTTCTGACGAGCAGGATTCCTTTTTACAAATAAAAATGAGTGACATCATTATTAAGAAGTTTGGCTTACAAAAGGAACAGACAATTGAATTATACTGTAACAGGAATAGTCTTATGGTAAATATCGTATCTATTAATGAGAGCGAGCCTGTCATTCAATGTCCAACTTTCATATTAAAAGAATTACAGCTTCCTCCTGAGAACTTTTCAATAACGTTATTCAAAAAAGCAAATGACAAACTAGAAATGGGTCCCGTTATCGGGCTATTAACGGAAGCAACAGAAAAAAACAACCAGGTATCATTTGGTTCAATCGGAGAGTTTTGCGAGGAAATTTCACTCTACGCAAGCGAAATCGGAGTGCTTTTCTACGTTTTTACCTTAAATACATTTTATGACCAAAAAGGGTACATCTTTATCGATGGAATATGGAAAAAATCTTCTGTTCCCTACCCTCATGTGGTTCACAATCGGATTCACTCACGCAAGCGAGAGCAACACTCGAGTTTTATCGATTTTACAAATGAACTGCAAATGAACAATATCCCATATTTTAATGATCATTTTCTGAATAAATGGGAAGTACACGAAATGCTATATGATAATGAGCATCTCCATTCATACCTACCTGATACCATGCTTTTAACAAATAAAGATGTTCTCTTTGAAATGCTTGAAAAATATCAATGTGTATTTGTAAAACCGGTCCATGGGAGCCAGGGGAGAAATATTTTTCGGATTCAAAAAACGGATGAAGATACGTATTTTTTAGATTATACAACGTTCTCAGGTGACATCGAGACGGTCCATCAAAGCTTCCCTTCCCTCTTTCAATCTTTATTCTCAAGGCTAAAACAGCATACTTTCATCGTTCAACAATGTATTCCGCTTCTTTCCTATAAAGAAAAGCCATTGGATTTTCGGGTACTTTGTCAAAAACAAGCCAGTGAAAAATGGCAACTAACCTCGATTGTTGCACGTGTATCTTCAAAGGATGAATTTGTTTCAAACCTGGCAAGAGGTGGAGAAATTCAAAAGGTCCACAGCGTCCTTCTCGAAAACTTTGAAATGAAAGAGATTCCGCATATTAAGAGATTAATAAGAGACTTAGCACTTGAAGTTGCTGAAATTATTGATGGAACAGCGGACGGATTATTTGCGGAGTTAGGGATTGACCTTGCTCTCGATGAAACTGGAAAGCCAACAATTATAGAGGTTAATACGAAACCATCAAAAAATCAGGAACAGGATAAATTATCTAACAAAATTCGCCCAAGCGCAAAAGCGCTTCTGCAGCATTGTCTCTTCCTTTCCAACCAACATGATCAATCAAAAATAGGATAAAAGAAAGGGGAGAATCTTGTGATTTCACTGGGATTTGTTACTCTTTATCCGAATCAGGAAAAAGGTTATGCAACGGAACTTGCTAAACGTGCGCCTGAATTCGGGATTCAACTATTCCGATTTACACCAACCTCTATCGAACCAGCCTCTGAAATGATTCAAGGAGAAAAATACAATGAGATTTCACATGCATGGGAAAAAAGCCTGTTTGAACTTCCAACATATTTATATGACCGCTGTTTCTACTCAGATGATGATGTCTCTAAGAAAAGTCAACCAATTATGAACTGGTTAAAAAGGAGGCCGGGCAATCTATTTCTAGGGCAAGGGCTGCCAAATAAATGGGAGATTTATAAAATTTTAAGTCAAGATGAGAAATTATCACCTTATATCCCTTCAACTGAACAAGCACTCTCCGCCTCTTCTATCCTTCGAACCCTAATGAAAAAACATCGACTTATTCTAAAACCAGAAAAAGGGTCGATGGGAAAAGGGATTATTGGTCTCTTTCTTCATCAGGATTATGTTGAAGCGATCTATAAAGATGCAAATCAACTAAAAAAGCAGCAGTTTAAAACAAGAGGGGAATTAAAAAAGTGGCTTGATAGTGTCATTTCTCACCAGCCCTATTTAACTCAAACCTATTTGCCTCTCCATGATGCAGACAACCGACCTTTTGATATTCGAATTCTTCTTCAAAAAAATGCGCAAGGGGTATGGATTGAACAAGGTCGTGGAATCCGCCTAGGATTGCGTGAGCATCTTATCTCAAATTTAGGTGGCGGTGGGGAAACTCATTCCTTTGAGAGTTGGACAGAAAAAATGTCTTTCAATCAAAGGCAATTACTCTCGGATAATATTCATACAATTATTAATAGGTTACCAGATGTTCTTGAAGGACATTTTAATCCCTTATTCGAACTTGGAGTTGATTTAGGTCTTACAAAGGACGGTGCCCTCTGGATATTAGATACAAATTCAAAACCAGGTAGAAAGGTAGTTATAGAAACGAGACCGGAACAAGAAGAAACTCTTTATACAACATTATTACAATATTGCACGTATCTACATTCTAATTAGAATAGCAAAAGGCGCACGCTATTCGCGACAAACATAAGTCGAGCGCTGACAGAAGGTGTCTTTTATCTTCAGAAGCGATTGGCTAGACCAGAGAGCCGTGGCGCATGAGGCTAGACACTTTAAAAAGGAGTTGTAATAAATGCGAACACCGCTTCCAATGAAAATTACGGAACAAGTAACAGGAACCGTGAATATTCCTAAAGCTTTCAAACTAAAAACACCAATCAAGCGTATCTTTTTTGGAACGTCCTCCTGTGAATGTAAGGTCGTTCAAACTGACCAACAGGAAATTAAAATTTCCCAGGATATTTTTAACAACTTAAAAATTCCTTATACAAGTACAACGCAAGTGATTATCCATGAGGATCATCTCTATATTGGTCCTTTGGTCGGAATTTTCACAGCTGGTTTTAGTGAGTCGATGATTCGCCCAATCGGGGAACGAACACTGTTTTTCGCAAAGCTATTGGCCCAAGAAAAAGCTGTCGGAGCATATGTATTTATTTTTGGTGCGAAACATATTGATTGGGATAAGGGTACCATTCATGGACTTTTTCATAGCCATAACGGCTGGGAAACGATTGAAATTCCATTTCCTAATGTTGTCTATGACCGTCTTCCAAACCGACGGACTGAAAAACATAAAACATTAAGTGAAATAAAACAACGTTTACATGATGAATACTTAATTCCATGGTTTAATCCTGGATTTTTTGATAAATGGGAAATCCATCAGTTATTAGAGGGTGATCACCGTGTCGCTACGTATTTACCTGAAACCCATAAAAGTCCGACCTTTTCACTAATTGAACGAATGCTTTCTAAATATCAGCATGTATACATTAAGCCAGCAAATGGAAGTCTTGGTTTAGGTATCTATCAAATTCTGTTTGATCGTGAAACGGATGAATATTATTGCAGATTTCGTGATACGGACGGAAAAAATCGTCTCCAACGTTTTACTTCCATTGAGTCATTTGTTAACACTCATTTCCGTAATAGACGATTGGAACATTATATTGTCCAACAAGGGATTCATTTAATTCGAAGTGATCATAAAACGATTGATTTTCGTATTCATACGAATAAAGATGAAAAAGGAAAATGGCAGGTTAGCGTGATGGCTGGAAAAATTGCAGGTCGCGGCAGTGTGACAACACATTTAAATAATGGTGGCGTGGTCCGAACACTTACTGAAATTTTTCCTGATGCCGAAGAATGCAAAAAAGTCACTGATTCACTAAGCCAGGCAGCCCTTTTATTAAGTGAAGTTATTGATTCTCGACAAAAAGGGCATATAGGGGAACTTGGTTTTGATTTAGGTATTGACAAGAATGGAAGTGTGTGGCTTTTCGAAGCGAATTCAAAGCCGGGGCGTTCGATTTTTTCTCATCCAAAGCTAAGAAAATACGATAAACTATCAAGCAGACTCCCACTACAATACGCTGTTTACTTAACAGAAACGACGATTAAAGCCCCTGAGGAAGTGTTCAGATGAGCACCATTTACTATCACACCGTAAAACAGGAATGGTATCAATGCGAGGAGGAGAATGGGCTTTATATCGGAACGGAAAATACAATCATTTCTTATGTTGGGAGCAGGCAGGAGCATTCGCTCCCTTTTTCTGTTTCGAAAAGTGGAAAGCGTGTTGGACCATTGATTGGGATTCTTACCGGTTCTTCCAAGGACAATTCCTTTGTTGGAAATCTCAAAGATTTAAAAAGAATTCTTTCATCCTTACAGTCCGAAGGGGCCTTAGGAATCGTTATGACACCAAATTCTTTACAGGAACATTCAGTTGAATGCTTTACCTTTTACCAACCCATACAAAAATGGATCAAACTCCGGACACCCCTTCCTGACGTTGTGTATAATCGTGTTCCTTATCGTCACATGGAGAAATCAAAGCATTTTATTGATATCGTTTCTTTTTTTAGAACAAATGGTATTCCCTTTTTTAACCCGTTCTTTTTTTCAAAATGGTCTGTTTATCAAATTTTACGAAAGAATAAATTTGTTTCATCATTTCTTCCGGATACTCTACTTCTTAAACAAGAAAGCGACCTTAAACAAATGATAACAAAACATCAGGATCTCTATATTAAAAGTTCAACTGGTCATAAGGGTATTGGCCTTTACCGAATAAGAAAAAGGAAAAGTCTTTTTATTGTTGAAACACCAAACGAAAAACAAAGCTATTCATCCCTTGCCTCATTTTGGGAGAAAATTGAAGAATCGTTTATACAAGAGGAATATCTATTGCAAAAGGCCATTCAGGCTGACACTTTTAAAGGCAAGCGGTACGACCTACGTCTATTATGTCATTATGACGAAAGTGGGTATATCATTAGCGGTATTGGAGTACGAGTTGCGGGTGAGAATGGGGTAACCACACATGTTCCAAATGGCGGGGCAATCATTCCGTATGAATCGGTATCCAGCCGTTTTAATGAAGCCATTTTACAAAAACTTGTTTTTGAGATTGGAAAAGAGCTTACAGAGCAAATTGACCAATTTATCGGGGAATTCTCAATTGACCTTGGACGTTCCGTTGATGGCGAAATTTATATTTATGAAATCAATTCAAAACCAATGGTATTTGACGAGACTTATATTCGTGAGAAAGGGCTTGAAAATTTAACCAAACTCCTTATAATGAAAGGGACAAAAGTGTAAGCGTATTAAACTGTTTTTACTAATCCTTCAAATACTACCTAAGGAGAACTTATTGATGATCTCACATTTTCAGTGGAAACCTCTTTATCATAGCAGTAAAATTCCTGGCTGGAGTTTTTCTTTCTATTATCAAGGAACGAAATATAATGGAAACTATAATAAGGATGGTAGCATCGATTGGCACGGCAATCATCCTGATTTAAAAGTAATAAATGATATAACCAAACAAATTCATGAATTAATGCTTTTTCATGTTTATGATAATTAACAGGATATTCTATTCACCTCCTTCACAGACTAAGACTACAATTGCGTGTTCAAAAAGGAGGATGAAAAGGACCACGTCGACAAAAACGCCACGGCCTCATGTCTTGTGACACTAGCACGTCCTGTGTGTCGAAGGTTCAAGGCGGTGCAGTTTTGAGTAGCAGAACGTATGTAGTTAATACGTGAGCAGATGTTCTAGCACGTAGGAAAAGTGATTTTCTTTTCCAAGGAACGGAAAAACAAGCCAACGAGCTTCCACAGAATGTGGTGACTTCGACGTTCGACACAGGATGTGTCGGTACTTAGTAGAAGATCCGATATCGATGTGTCATTTTCACCGGACTTTTTGAACATCCGCTATAAAGGAGGTTTTTATATGGAAAACAAAGGAAAAGAGCGCGAAGACCTTCAATATGAAGGTAAAGATGAGGTATTCATGGATGTCGATCGCTTCATAAACGAAGGGATGGCTGGTGGAAGTGTCTATCGCTTTCATGATCAAACCAATATAGAAGAAGCTCGCGATTTTGTAGAGGAAGAACCACCGAAAGAAATTGAATAGCAGTTATACAGACTTTCTCCTTCTGTTATAATGGAAGGAGATTTTTTATGTTCGATATAAGGAGTTATTTTACATGATTGAAAATCTAAAGAATCACTATAAGGATGCGTTTGTAACGTCCGAATCGCCATATAATACAGAGAAATATATGTGGTTTCTAACAGATTCTGGACCTTTGTTTGGGATAAAAAAGGAGCAACTTTCGCCAAAAGAGGCCTCCCTTCTGTCTTCCCTTTTTACACCGTATGGTACACATAAAAATGATATGACGGATACTCAGGCGTTCTGGTATAACCTTTTGTTTTTGCAACAAGGAAACATTTCTTCAAATCAAATGTCTTTTACACAATGCCGATTTATTCAATTCTATGCTGACCAACCTATTACCGACAAACTTGAATTCCAGGAAGCCATACAAGCGCTTTTACCACGGGATACAATCTTCTTATGGGAAAATGACTCGAGTGGGGTTCTAATTGAAACAAGAAATGAAGAAATGATTGAGGAAGTCATTTATGATGAAATTACTGTTACATTAACTAGTGATTTCTATACGGATATGAATTTATTCATTGGACAAACCCATCCCCTCACTGACAATCTCGGTTCGCTTTTTCAAAATGAAAGGGAATGGTTTCGTAAAGGGATGCACTTTTTACATAAACAGAAAGTCTACCGACTTCATGATGTTTTGCCATTTATACTGTTAGAAGGATTGGATAGAAGTTTTCGAAATCAACTTAAAAATATAATTCCCGAGGAACTTCAGGGCGATCATGAATTACTTGAGACAATCAAGGTTTTCTTTGAAAGTGATTTAAACGTATCCAATGCAGCTAAACGTTTATATATGCACCGGAATAGCTTGCAGTATCGTATTGAGAAATTCATCGAAAAGTCGGGAGTCGATATAAAGCATTTTCATGGTGCAGTTACGACGTACTTAGCAATTCTAGAATTAGAGCACTATTCAGATTTGTAGACATGCACGAAAACCCTTTCAAAGTTTTGTGCAATTTATACATTTACGATTTTGACCTCTCTAAAGTAAACTTTAACTATCGAAAACGTTTACACTAGGAGGAGAAACAATGGCTGAATTAGTATTAGACCATATTTACAAAGTATATGACAATAAAGTAACAGCAGTAGAAGATTTTAACCTTCATATTCAAGATAAAGAATTCATCGTATTCGTAGGTCCATCTGGTTGTGGTAAATCTACAACTTTACGTATGATTGCAGGATTAGAAGAAATTTCCCAAGGTGATTTCTTCATTGATGATAAACGTGTGAATGATGTTGCTCCGAAAGACCGTGACATCGCGATGGTATTCCAAAACTATGCATTATATCCACATATGAGTGTATATGATAACATGGCTTTCGGATTAAAGCTTCGTAAGTTCCCTAAAGACGAAATTGATCGTCGTGTGAAAGAAGCAGCAAAAATTCTTGGCCTAGAAGAATACTTAACGCGTAAGCCAAAAGCTTTATCAGGTGGTCAACGTCAGCGTGTTGCGTTAGGCCGTGCGATTGTTCGTGACGCAAAGGTATTCTTAATGGATGAGCCTTTATCAAACCTTGATGCAAAGCTTCGTGTACAAATGCGTGCTGAAATTTCTAAACTTCACCAACGTCTGCAAACAACTACTATTTACGTAACGCATGACCAAACTGAAGCGATGACAATGGCTACTCGTCTTGTTGTTATGAAAGATGGTATTATTCAACAAGTCGGTGCACCAAAAGATGTTTATGATAACCCTGAAAACGTATTCGTTGCTGGTTTCATTGGATCCCCTGCGATGAACTTCTTCCCAGGTACTTTAAAAGATGGTACATTTACCATCGGCAATGTAAACATTGCTGTTCCTGAAGGTAAAATGAAAGTTCTTCGTGAGCAAGGCTATGTAAACAAAGACATCATCCTTGGTATTCGTCCTGAGGACATCCATGATGAGCCTGTATTCATCGAGTCTTCTCAAGGATCTAAAATTAATGCACTTATTGAAGTATCTGAATTAACTGGTGCAGAAACAATGCTTTATTCACAACTTGGGAATACGGATTTCGTTGCACGTGTAGATTCTCGTACACAAGCAAAACCAGGTGAAACAATCGAACTTGCATTTGATATGAACAAATGCCATTTCTTCGATGCTGAGTCAGAAAAAAGAATTCGCTAATTTGAAAATAGAAAGTCGCCCACTTGGGCGACTTTTTTTACATTCATGCAGATTTGCTATTCTTTAATTAGGATCGTTTCTTGGTTGTTACAGTTTGGACAATAAAACAAATGAGCACATTCATTATTTTGTAAAGTTGTCTCTATCCCATCTATTTTCTTCATGGAATCTATCTGCATATAAGCACTGTAGGGACCAAAATAATCAATAATACGTCCTGAATCCTCTAAGGAATTCCCACATTGTGCACATGAGAAGCTAGCATTGTTAAAGCCATTACATAATGGACAAATTGGCATGGTCTTCTCTCCTATATTCTTAATTACTTACCGATAGTTTTTGACGAAACAATACTGTTATGCTTTCTTTTTCATAGGAATTATTTGGTAGATAAATTCTAGAATATATTCTTCTCTTCGTCACATAATACTTAGTACAAACACAGCAACAGCAACTCACCAAGCAACACCGAAACATCTTTAAACAGTTTTTACTCGGGTTAGCCTAGAGGCTAAGGAAACCCTTATATCTGGTGCAATTCCGGAGTAACCCACCAAATAAAAATCAGTTTAAGGAGATGAAGGAAAAATGGCAAACAACAATAGCAACAACAGTAACCAATTATTAGTACCAGGTGCAGAACAAGCTATCGACCAAATGAAGTATGAAATTGCTCAAGAATTTGGTGTTAACTTAGGTGCTGACACTACATCTCGCGCAAACGGATCAGTTGGTGGAGAAATTACAAAACGTTTAGTATCTTTCGCTCAACAATCTATGAGTGGTCGTCAAGGTTAATAAAAAATTAAATATTATGGCTTAAGAGGCACCCTTTAAGGGTGTCTCTTGTTTTATATAAGGTTTCCAACTTTTGACTTGATTTATTAAATATTGTTGTTGAGATACTAAGAAAGAAGATATTATTTTTAGGAGGAATTCGCTTTGAAGGATAACGTACAAAACAATACGAATGAATTAGCTGCAAGACATTATCAACCAGAAGATTACGGTAAGAATGATCAATTATCACAAGGATTAGCTACAACACATGAACAAGTAAGTGATTCTTATATGGAAGGCGAGATTACAGCCCCTTACAATAGCACGAATGAAAAAAAGGCTGAATCATCAAATGAAGGCTATCAGGATTACTACTCATAAGACTAGAAATCCCTATAGGAGAGATCCACATTGAGTGAAGTAAATCAAATTATTCGAGACATAACAACAAAGGCTAAAGATACATTGACAACAACATCACAAATGGTAAAAGAAAAAATAAACACTGTTTTGAATCGGCCAATGTCAACGATAGATGAACTTGCCAAGTATATTTCTACGCACCCAGACACCCGTTTTGATGTCAAAGAATTTCTTGGATTCCAGTATCATTTTTATCATCTAGAAATTGCAGATACTACCTTTTATCTAGAGACAAAAGGTGATCATGGCGACTACATTCTTGACCTTGCCGTGACTTCACCTGAAGGTACACTTTTTGAATATCACTCGTTTGAGAAGAAATATGGCGTTGATGACAAAGTCCCCATCCCACAGACTGTGGCTAGTATTATCCAATAAAGTACAAAGGGACGGTTCTACAGGTTTCCACTTTTATGAAAACCAGAAGAACCGTCCCCTGAATATGTTAATTTTCGATATCTAATATAGGTTGATTTACTTCTACGAAAGCCTTTCTAATCCTGCGGTTTTCAACCTCAGTAACTTTTATTGTGAGATGCAAATAGTCAAACGTATCTCCGACAACTGGAATTTTTTCAAATGATTCAAAAATCCAACCACCTACTGAATAGTGTGAGCTTTCAGGCTCCTCAATTCCAATGATATCGGAAAAATCGTCAAGTGGCATATCTGCATTTATTTCATAAGTATTTTCATCTATTTGTGTAAAATATTTAATCTTTTCATCATGTTCATCCCAAATTTCTCCAACAATTTCCTCTATAATGTCCTCTAGCGTAATTAAACCGGAGGTACCACCAAATTCATCCACAACAATTGCTAGATGTGTTTTACTTTTTTGAAGTTCAGGTAGTAGTGTAGAAATTTTCATCGATTCAACAACAAAGAATGGTTTGCGAATAATTGAACGGATATTAATGTTCTTTTGTTGAACAAGAAGACTTAAAAATTCACGTTCTGATAAAATTCCAATTATATTATCTATGTTGTCCTCATAAACCGGTACACGTGAAAAGCGTTCCTCTAAGAACATATCTCTAATATTTTCTATCGAATCATTGACTTCAACGGCAATCATGTCAATGCGGGGTGTCAATATTTCTCCGACTAAAATATCATTAAAGTCGAGTGATCGATGCACTAATTCTTTTTCTTTATTGTCAATAACTCCTTCTTCCTCACTTAAATCAACCATTACTTTGATTTCTTCTTCTGTAAAGGACGGAGTCTCATTATTACTTTTGATGAGTTTAGCTGCCAATGCTTTTAATAGTCCAAATAAATATGTAATTGGTGTCAGAATTTTCATTAATGTAAATAATATACCGGAGACTCTTAATGAGAAGCTTTCCGCATTTTCTTTTGCAAATGATTTTGGAAGAACCTCCCCAAATATTAAAATAAGTAATGTCATCACAAATGTACTGATAACAAGTCCCGTATTCCCACCAAAGAGATCGGTTGCTACTTTTGAGGCGATTGATGCAGCAGCAATATTTACGATATTATTTCCAACTAAAATTGTTGAAAGGGCGTTATCAAAGTTCTCCGTAATAAAAAATGCTTTCTTACTTCCGCGTCGCTTTTCATCCACATAATTCTTCAGTCTTATTCGATTAACACTTGAATAAGCCGTTTCACTTGCTGAGAAAAACGCTGATAACATGATAAGAATGAGTAACAAAATAATGGTACTCAGTGGCAAATCGTCCACGTAATTTTCACACTCCTAATTGTAATTACCTTTGTATTTGTTTAAGATAAAACAAAGGTATTTGTTAAATGATAATACAAATTCTTCCGGTTATTTTTATAATAGCAAACATTCTTTTATATGGGAATCATTATATCTAATCAAATTCGCCTTGGCGTATTTGCGCCCGATTTTAGTCCCACAGGAAGTGGGTCATAAAGACGTTGCCACAGGATGTGGCGTTTTTAGTCTTTGAACTTACTGCGAGATACAGTGAAACTTCAATCGGTGAAATTTTTTCTACCGATTGTTAGTTGAACCAATCGGGCATTTACTGGTATTTGCCCTCCATGAGGGCTTAGTACCAGTAAATGCGGGAAAAATTACCTTTGAAAAATCGTGGCATCCGCCGGAGGCTCTAACTTTATTCAGTCTAGGTTTAAACACTCAACTGAATTGTTAAGTTTTTTGCATTAATACTTTCCTATATAAGTAGGAGCTTAACTGAATAAAGTCAGTTGTGATTCAAATCACACCATTGTGTTTTTAGTATTGATATAGTACTAATAAAGAAAAATTAGCGGCGGTGATAATATGGACTTCAGACTTAATACATTATATGAAGAGATTGGTGGCGCAGAAGCCATTCATGATTTAGTCAATGCATTTTATCCAAAGGTTTATGCAGATCCAGATTTAGCTCCTTTATTCGAAGGGGATATTGAAGAAATTAAACGTAAGCAATATATGTTCTTAACCCAGTTTCTAGGTGGACCAACATTGTATAGTAATGAATTTGGACCTCCAGCCATGAGATATCGTCATATGCCTTTTGAAATCACACCAACTCGAGCAAATGCTTGGCTACGTTGCATGAAAGAAGCATTCGAGGAAACAGAACTTACCGGTGAGGTAGCAGATGCCTTCTATGCTAGACTTCAACAAGTAGCGGGCATCATGGTAAATACACCAGACTAAAAAGAAAAATGGAAGGCGCGCGGCTTTAGTAGGGAAGCTTAAGTCAAGCGCTGACATATTGTGCCTTTTTTTCTTCCAAACAAAAAAATCCACGAAAACCGTGGATTTTTTTATGATTCAATCAATATTGCACCGATAAAGAATACTAAAACTAATGCTGCAGCAATATTAAATGTAATTGATAATTCTTCCATATTGACTCCCCCATTATCTTTAGATGATTTTATAGTATCATCTAATGTGGAAAAGTCAGGCTTATTTTATGGCGGATTCTTGTCAAAGGAATGAACATTTTCTGACTCCTTTTCTTAGCCAGCAATTGAATTTTTACCTTGCTGCAGTTGATACATTTGATAGTACTTCCCTTTCCTTTGCATCAGTTCATCATGGTTTCCTTGCTCAACGATTTGGCCTCGATCAAGTACGAGAATTTGATCCGCATTTTTTATCGTCGACAAGCGATGAGCAATAATGAAGGTTGTTCGTCCCTTCTTTAATACCTCTAACGCATCTTGGATAATTGCCTCTGTTTCAGTATCAATACTTGCCGTGGCTTCATCAAGAATGAGGATTGCAGGGTCGAAGGCAAGTGCTCGCGCGAAGGAAATAAGCTGTCTTTGTCCTGATGACAATGTACTTCCTTTCTCGATCACAGGCTCATCGTATCCTTTAGGCAAGCTTTTCAGCAGTTGGTCTGCCCCAACATCCTTCAATGCCTTTTCAACCTTTTCTCTTGATATTGAAGGGTCATCTAGACTCACATTCGTTGCAATCGTACCAGTAAAAAGGTAAGGATCCTGCAACACAATTCCCATGTGCTTACGCAGTTGCTGTTTCGGAATATCATTTATATTTTTCCCGTCAATCAATATTTGTCCATCCTTAATATCATAAAAGCGGAACAGTAAATTCATGATTGAGCTCTTTCCAGAACCTGTATGACCAACAAGCGCTACGGTCTCTCCTTGCATTGCTTCAAAGGAGATATCTTTTAAAACATATTCCCCTTCTTTGTAACCAAAATTAACATGATTAAACTCAACATTTCCTTTGTAGCGAGGTAGTTTCTCCTCATTTACATCGACACCTTCTAAGTCGAGAAGCGTAAAGACCCGTTCACCCGCTACTAATGATTGTTCTAAAATCGCCAATTGGTTGACCATTCCAGTAATTGGCTGAAAGAGTCGATTCAAATAATCAACAAAAGCATATAAGACACCTAAAGAAATAACGCTGTTTGCAGACAAAGATGCTCCTCCAAAATACCAGATTAATGCTACGAATGATACATTTCGGAGAACCCCAACAAGATTGAAAGAAGTTAAAGCGTTTAAACTTAGTAGCTTATTTTGATAAGAAAAATGTTTCTCATTAAGCTCTTCAAATTCCTTTCGGGATTCTTCCTGCCTTTTAAATGCCTGGATAATAGTCATCCCTTGAATGGATTCGTTGATCATTCCATTGATTTCACTTAACAGTGAGCGAATCTTATGATTATACTTTGAAGCATATTTCCGGTAGACCTTAATCCAAATAACTAAGATTGGAACAAGGATTAAACAAATTAGAGCAAGCTTTACCTCTAATAAAAATAACGCGATAAATATCCCAGTGATGTAAATAATACTTGAGAAAAAATTAGCTAAAACAGTTACATACAGTTCTCGTATTGCTTCCGTATCATTTGTGATTCTTGAAACCACTTTACCAGCTGGCAATTTATCAAAATACTGTATCGGTAACCGCTGTATTTGCGCAAATACATCCTGGCGCATCTTTTGAATAATACGATTTGAGGATGTCTGCAATAAAAAGCGTTGCCCAAAGTGAAAAATGGATGCAACTACTAAGAGACCGAAATAGGCCACAATTAATTTAATGAGCTTTGGAATCTCAGGTCGATAAAATGCGAACAACTCATCAACGGATAATTTTGATGCAGGGTATACTAGTGTTTCACCATTTCTTCTAATTTCAAGATTCCCGTTTTTTACTGTTCGTTCCCCATCAAACTCGATTGGCCTATCCACAAAATAATAAGAACGGCCAACCTGTAAAATACGTGATTCGTCACCCTTATCCTCACCCTCTGAGAAATTATCAGAGCGTTTATACCAAGTATTGTTGTATTCTACAGCATCCATGCTTTCAGTCGTTACATACCATTTATTCTCGATTCCCAAAATATGGTCATCTATCATGGTCTTTGCAATGAATGGACCCGTTAATTCAGCTGCTACTGCGAGCGACAGCATTAATAGTGCTGAAATTATCATTTTCTTATAAAGGAGTGCATAAGATACGAGACGTTTTCCTACGTTCATGCTGTCACCCCATTTTCTGTTAGTTCCTCTACCCGTTGTCGGTCAAATTGTTCTTTGTACCAACCGTTCATGGCTAATAGCTGTAAGTGAGTTCCCTCTTCAATTATTCGACCATCCTCTAGTACAACAATCCAATCCGCGTGCTCTACGGCAGATAATCTGTGAGTCGTTATAATAGTTGTTTTACCTGCACGCTCTTTTCGAATATTCTCAATGATTTTAGTTTCAGTTTTCGCATCAACTGCTGATAATGAATCGTCTAAAATAAGAATTTCCGGATTAATGAGTAAAGCACGTGCTATTGAGATTCTTTGCTTTTGCCCACCTGATAACGCTACCCCTTTTTCACCTACAAGGGTCTGCAAACCTTCTGGTAGCATTGTTAAATCTTTGCTAAAAGCTGCAAGTTCAATCGCCTTTTCAAGCTCATCATTTGTTGCATCTTTATTGCCAAATAGGATATTCTCACGAACTGATCGCGAAAATAAAATATGGTCTTGCGGTACATAACCAATCCAACCGTGAAGTGTCTCCATTGGAATGCGGTCAATTGGTGTTCCGGAAATCATAAGTTCTCCTTTGCCAACAGGATACTCACGAAGCAACTGCTTTACAAATGTTGTCTTCCCGCTTCCTGTTTTACCTACAACCCCTAAAGTGCCCCCCTTATTTATAGTAAGATTAACATCTTCAAGGTTTTTCACTGTTGATGTAGGGTATTGGAAAGTCACCTTATGAAATTCGATTTGTTCAGGCAACTTGATTTCTATTGTATTTTTGTGATTTGCAACATCTGGCTGATAGGCTAGTGTTTCATTCACACGGTCGAGTGATGCATTTCCCCGCTGCATGATGTTGATGAGTTCACCAATTGCTAACATCGGCCAAATCATCATTCCAAGATATACGTTGAAAGAAACCAGTTCCCCAAGGGTAATTACATTATGAAATACGAGATAGGCCCCATATCCAAGGCCAATTAAATAACTTAATCCCACCAATATCTTCATTGTTGGATCAAACAAAGCATCAATTTTTGCTACCTTAATATTTTTTCGAAAAACATCTTCAGTCAAATGACTGAAACGTTGTTCATCCGCCTTTTCTTGGACATACGCACGAATTACACGAATTCCTGCAATCGATTCGAGTACTTGGTCATTCAAGGTCCCGAATGAGTCCTGTGCTTCCATAAACCGTTGATGAATTTTCTTTCCGTAAATATTCATAATGATCGCCATAATCGGAAGAGGAATCAGTGCAGCAAATGTTAGCTTCCAGCTTATTAAAAATCCCATCGTAAGAAGAATGGTCAGCATAAATATACTGGAATCGACTAAAGTTAAAATCCCAAACCCGGCTGTTTGAGAAACAGATTTTAAGTCATTCGTTGCACGAGCCATCAAATCACCGGTTCGATTTTTCTCATAAAAACTAGGCTTCATGATTAGCAAATGCCTCATAAATCGCCCTCTCAAGATTCTCTCAACGAGATAGGCACCGCCAAATAATTGATACATCCAAATATAAGTGATTCCGTAAATAACAATTGCTAAAGCTGCTAAGAATAATAGATATTGGACTATTTTTTCTGAGGTTAGTGTTCCGATATGAATTTCATCAATCGCAAGACCTATTATCTTTGGAGGTATGATTTCTAAAATACCTACTATTGTTAACAATATAATTGCAACAGTGTATCTTTTCCAATATTGTTTAAAAAACCATCTTAATTTTCCTAAAACTGAAAACATATGTGTCCTCTCCCTTCACGTTCCACTGTTCTAACCGCTTTCTGGATCTCCGACATATTTCAATGCAATAATCACATTCATTTCAACTTCCTCCCTTAGTTGTTGTTCAAAAAGTGCGGTGAATATGACGCTTCGAATTTCTGCAAACATTTCTCCGAGAACATGGTAATAACTAGGACATGCGCTTGCGTCTGCTAGTTTATTCACGAAGTCAATTCCTCAGCGTAAGGCTGCATGGATGTTAACTCAAGCAGTTGCCTCGCTCCGGTACTCGGGTGCTCGCGTCGCCTTGAAATTTCGACGCACAGGACGTGCTAGTGTCGACAAGACATGAGGCCGTGGCGTTTTTGTCGACGCGGTCCTCTTCATCCTCCTTTTGAACACTTATTCTTTTTGTATTTTTATAGTAAACAACCTTGAGGTTGTTGTACCCAAAAAGACGCAAAAAGGGCATACCGGCGCAAGCGCGATATGCCCTAAAAAGCACATAAAAACACACGTCCGCATAGCGTGACCTGTGTATCCTTTGTGTAGATGTTAATTTTGATAGTCGTGGACTATCAATCTATATTTACAATAGGAAGGGTCACGAATTGTATAAAGTTAATTGGATAAATCTTTTGCTTTTTCATTTCGTTACCCTCCCTTCCATTTTGTAGTAATCTTAATACTTTGTTAGATTACCATCATGGACATGTTATTGTCAATCACTAGTTTTTCGACAAGTTCCTCAATTTGAAATTATCCCAAATATCGATGGTAAAGGCTTTTAGCCTCTAATAAATCCTTTGTTCCATGGATGAGAACACGCCCATCTTTGAAAATGACCATTCGGTTTTGTCCTTTTTGAAAGGATAGTAAGTATGGGTTTCTTTCGACCTTGCCACCTTGGGTGGATAAAAGCTCCGCAAGTGAATCTAAATCTCTTTCGATTTTTTCACTAGGCCGTATTTGAACAGAATCTCGTCCACATAAAACAGCTGACTTTGTTTGATTCTCATAGGATAAAAAAGGATAGGTTGGATTTGTTCCACAGGAAAGACAGCTTTCCTTTTTCACACGATCAACCTTAATCGCGGTATGTTGATTTTTCCATAAATCAAACGAAACCAATTTACTGCGTAATGCATCGTAATCCTCAACCAATATTTTTAAAGCTTCGGTTACCTGATAGGCTACCACCATCTGTACAGCTGGACTAATAATTCCCACCGTATCACATGTTAGTCCACCCATGGGTACAGTTTCTAAGAGGCAATGCAGACATGGTGTTTGACCAGGAAGAATAGCATAGCTAATTCCATAGCTCCCAACGCATGCCCCGTAAATCCAAGGAATCTTATACTTTTGTGAAGCATCATTTAAGAGCATTCTTATGTCAAAATTATCGGTAGCATCGATTATTAAATCAACATGATCAATGATATTTTCAATCTCTTGAATGGAAACATCCATGACATGAGCCCGGATATCGACCTCTGAATTTATTTTTTCTAAGCGTTGTTTTGCTGCAACAGCTTTTGGTAAACGATTTGCCGCATCTTCTTCACTATATAATTGCTGTCTTTGTAAATTTGTCCATTCTACATAATCACGGTCTACAATTGTTAACTTTCCAATTCCAGCTCGAACCAGTCCCTCAGCACTGCCCGTACCTAGTGCACCAGCACCTACAATTAACACATGCTTACTTCTAATCTTCTTTTGTCCTTCCAATCCAATTGGAGTAAATAACTCTTGGCGAGAATAGCGTTCAGTCACCCCACATCAATCCTTCCTTCAAACTCCTAAATCCCAAAATATCTTATTCCTTAACTTAAAATTATCGTAACACATCTAGTTCCCTTCCATGAAGTAACCGGACTCCTAAATCAAAAATAATGGACTGGAGAGATAGTAACCAAGACTTACCATAATCACGAAATATAGAATAAAAACCAAATCATACTTTGAAAGAGTCAGTTCATAATAGAATGTACGATTATTATGATTCGAAAAGCGCTTTGCCTCCATAGCAACTGCTATCCGATGTGCTCGCCTAATACTTTGTGATAATAACGGAATAGAATATGCTTTTAGTTTAATAAAGATAGAGCGAATCCCTTTTTGGTGTTCAATCCCACGAACGCGCAATGCATTTTGAATCGTTTGGAACTCTTCTATCATAATGGGAATCAACCGTAATCCAGCCATAAAGCTATATGCATATTTAGGCGGCAACTTTAGCTGCTGCATCAACGAATAAAAAAGAAAAACAGGCCGTGTCGTTAAAGCGAACGTTAAGCCTAGACCTGCAAATATAATTCCTCTAAAACCAACAACTAACCCTTTATAAATGCTTTCCTCGGAGATTGTTATAAGTCCCCACTTAAAAAGTACCGTCTCTCCTTTACCAAATAGAATCATAGATGATGAGGTTGAGAGAAAAATAAGCAAAAATGGCAAAGTAATAAGAATGATTCGTTTAAATGAATGTCCTGTGAATCCAAAGAATAAGATAAAAACGACCAATGAAATATGAATAAGAAGCTGAAGAGTATCAATGAATAATACTGCAATACATAAACTGATTAGTACGAATAGCTTTATACTTGGATTTATTCGATGTAGCCATGTATCTTTACTTAAAAGTTCCATGAGTAATTTCCTTTCCCTGTTTACACTCTCAAGAGGCTAAGATTTACTTTCACTTGATTCAACAATTGATCTTTTACTAATCTCCCATTCTCAATGGTCCAACTTCTTGTCGCAAAATACTCTTCAATTTTTTCATCGTGAGTAACCATAATGATTGTCTTGTTCTTTTGTCTATAATTTTCTAGTAAAGTAAGAAGGGCAAACGTATTTTTTGAGTCAAGTCCAAATGTGGGCTCATCTAGTAAAAGTATTTGCTGATCCCTTACAATAGAGGCTGCTACACTTAATCTTCGTTTTTGTCCCATAGATAACTGGTAAGGATGTTTGTTTTGATGTTCTATGAGGTGAAAGATTCGTAGAAGTTCCTCCACGGTCTCAGATATTTCTAGTTCACTTCGTTTATCAATCCTTAACGAATAAGCAATTTCCTCATAAACAGAGTTTGTTACAAATTGAAGCTCCGGGTTTTGAAATACAAATGTCATGGCGTGATCTAGCTTTTTTGAGGTTGTAACTACTTCTCCAAATAATGAATAGTGACCTTTTGTTTGAATGAATTGCATGAGGGAGTGAAGCAGGGTACTTTTCCCAGCACCATTTCTCCCCTTGACCACAATCCACTCTCCTTCCTGAACTTGAACATCGTTAATATATATTTTTTCCTTTTTCTGTCTATATCCCTTAAATTCCTCTAGTCGAATAGATGGGGGATTAAACTCTGCTGTATTAATAGATTGCATCCATTTAAAGTCTTGAACAAAGTGATCCCAGACTCCTGGATACCAAATACCTTGTTCGTTGATGACCGTTTTATAATTAGAAAAAATTTCAGTTTTAGATCCATCTGCAATAATCTCTCCAGCTTCGTTGAAAAGGATTATTCGATCAACAATTGGAAGGACGTGCTCCAGTTTATGCTCTACGATGACCACTGTTTTATCCACCATAACATTTCTTATCACTTCCCAAATTTCCTGTGTCCCAGCTGGATCAAGCATGGATGAAGGCTCATCTAAAAATAATACGTCTGGCTCTAATGCCAATACAGATGCTATGGCTAAACGTTGTTTCATTCCTCCTGACAAGGTTTGGATGTTTGTGTGGATATCTTCCAAATCTAATCCAACTTGCTCTAAAAGACTTTTTATCCGTTCATCCATTTGATCCCTAGGAATTTGTAAATTTTCTAAGACAAATGCAAGTTCCTCATCAACATAAGGCATGCAAAACTGTGAATCAGGATCCTGAAAAACATAGCCCCATGCTTTGGGGATCTGTAACTTATCTACCTTCATTGGTAATTCTATCGAGTTTGGGATAATCCCGCTTAACACTTGAAGAATTGTTGACTTTCCACAACCTGAAGGCCCGAGAATTAATATTTTCTCCCCTTTTTTAATATGGCAAGATAAGTCCTTAAAAAGCAAGGACTTATCTCCAGGAAATGTTAAACGTAGGTATTCTACAAAGGCAATTGATTCCATATTCGATCCCCTTTTATTTTTGATCTAGTGCATCAAAATCACTGCTGGATAGTGGGCGTACAAGTTTTGTTACCCCTGTCATTTCCAAGGCACTAACTAGGTAATAAGCAAAAACACCAGCAAACAAGATGGAACCTACGAATCTAGCAACTAGGAACAAAATGAGATTCCAGGTAGCTAAGTCACCTATTTCTCCATACGCAAAATCCATTATTACTGACCCTAGACAAGAAGCTATTGCTGCCAAGACGACCACAGCAAGATTATATTTTCTATATCGAAAGAGCATAAACACTGCTTCAGCAAACAGCCCCTGTACAACACCGTACAGCAGAACGGTTAGGCCCCATGGAGACCCTAAAATAAATTCACCTGAGGCAGCTGCAATTTCTGCCAGTAATGCAACACCAGGTTTACGAATCACAAGATACGCAACAGTCGCTGCAATAAACCACATTCCATAGATTAACTGATCGGCGTGCAGCCCAATCGGCTTTACAACATAATATAAAGAACCCCAAACAATATAAACAATTCCAAATGCAATGGCGATTACGATCGTAACCAAAATATCAGTTAGTTTTAATCCTTTGCTCATTAATACCTCTCCTCTTCTCCTTCGTTCAGACAGATAGTTTTGATTGAACTGGCCAGTTCTCTAATTTGTACGCCATTTCCCAAAAGGAGTATTCATATTGACTACTAATCATAAAATGTTCCTTCATGCGGTCACGATCCTCTTGCGTCGCTTTTTCTGCCAATTCATTTACTCTATCGATCTGTTCTTCAACTAGTTCTTTAAACCAATCCCCACCATACGCCGCAATCCACTCCTGATAAATCGGCTCTTCTGGTTTGCAACCTTTAAGTCTTTCACCAATTTCATAATATAGCCAATAACATGGTAATAAAGCAGCAATTACATCACCCAAATGACCTGAATATGCGGCTCTATACAAGTGTGATGTATATGCATATGCTGTCGGTGCGGGTTTAAAGTTTTTTCTTTCTTCCTCCGTAATCCCAAGTCTTCCGGAAAAGCTTTTATGCAGCGCTAGTTCGGCCTCGTAAGTTCCTTGAGCGTGAATAGCAAGCCTGTTTGTTGTATGTAAGTCCTCCGCCTTTGCTGCGCCTAAAGATTGCACTTTTGCAAAATGAGTTAAGTAATAGGCATCCTGCATGACATAGTAACGGAAACATTTAATTGGTAATGTACCGTCTCCAATCCCTGTGACAAATGGATGGTCAAAGCTTGCCTCCCAAATATCGTTTGCCTCTTTACGTATTTCTTCTGAAAATAACATGTTCAATTCTCCTCCCTTTACTGTTATTTGCAAAATAAAAAACCACCTTCTTTACCAACGTAAAGAAAGTGGTTTGGATTTAGACAAATAAAAATAAAGAGACCCGTCTACCCACTTCCCTACGCTGGTATCAACCAGATCAGGTTCTAAGGGTCTCAAGGTTATGATAAAACAATCCTCAATCTCAGCCTTCCGGTAAACGATTCAAAGGTATAACACCATTAATACATTTACCTTATTTAAAGGCACCCCTAGTGGAATAATATTATTTATGCAATTTTTCTTATTTCCAATCATAACATGTTGGAAATAATTATCAAGGCTTTTTTAAGTTTTACTAGTTACTCTACATAAACTGCTGTTCCATATGCAATAATTTCAGATGCATTTTGCATAACAGCTGAGGTTTGTAATCGCATCCCGATTACTGCATTTGCTCCTTTTGCTTTTGCATCTTCCACCATTCGACCAATTGCTTTTTGGCGGGCTTCTTCTAGCATTTCAGTATAATCGGAGATCTCTCCTCCAACAATTGTTTTTAATCCAGCCATTATATCTTTACCAATATGCTTTGACTGAACTGTACCTCCTCTTGCAAATCCTTTAAGTTCTTTTACTTCTTTTCCAGGTACAAAATCAGTAGTCACGATAATCATTTTCGTCATCCTCCTCTTTCTCACGTTTTCGTTCCCATACTAATAGGGCAAATAATAGAATAATGGCAACCATGTAAAAGGCATAGAATGTTAGTGCCTTTGAAATATCAATAAACAAAAATACAATTCCTACGATTTGTCCAACAATGGCTATCATTAATACAATATATTTTGCAATATTCCTCATCATTCCCTACCTGCTTTACGTCGATAAATTTTTCTTGCAATAATAAGATAACAAAGAAGGGGCAACGGTGATTGAATTAATCCCCATATTCCCCAAAACCAATAATTATGCCCCCGCTTTCGAGCATCTAAAAACAACCAAAAGCTTTGAATAAGAAGGGCAATCACTGCCACCATAATAAGTAGAGTATCATTCGTATTCATGTACAATCACCTTTTTTCGATAACGAAAGAAGCTATATACTGGAAAGCTAATTGTTGCAATACCTTGAATCACAATAAATGCAAGAGGAAGACGGAAAAATGACGTTATTAAAGCCGTCATGATGAATAATGCAATCAAAATAAATGCGGTCAGTTCTCGTCTAAACTTCTTCTTTTGTTTTTGTTGTGCAGTTGCTACCATTTGTTCAAATACTTGTAGGTCCGGAGTGAAAACCGAGTAATGATGATCTATTTTAGTGAGTGCTTCATTTATATCTTGAATCGTTTCTGGATCCTCTTCAAGTCGTTGTTCGTTTTTTAATAGAGTTAGCTTGTTTTTCTTCATTAGGTCTCAACTCCTTTCTCACTGTATGAATTCCATTATGTATTCTTGATTTAACAGTACCGATGGCGATATGAAGCATATCAGCGATTTCTTCATATGAATATCCATAATAATGTTTGAGAACAATTGGAATCCGAATTTCATCTGAAAGCCTTCCCAGTGCATCAAGAACATCATTCCAATCCTCAGAATGGTTCTCGAATTGCCACTTCATTTTTCGTAATGCTTGCTCCTGTTGATAATTTTGTTCGCGTTTCTTTTTGCGGATAGTGTCTATGTATAAGTTCGTAGCAATTGTTATGAGCCATGAGGAGAATTTTGCTTTACCGTTATACATATTAATTTTTTCCATGCTTTTCATCATTGCCTCTTGTGCGATGTCTTCAGCAATATCAGGTTTCATTGTAACTTTTATTAAATACTTAACTAAAAAAGGATAATGTTCTTTAAAAAGCATTGCAAACGCGAGTGAGTCACCACGCTTTGCACTGCGAATTAGTTCCTTTTCATCCATGCATTGAATTCTCCCCCGAGAAAATTTGTTATTTTTTATTTTTCGCTAATAATACGTATGAAGTCATTAAAAAGTTCACTCTCAGTTAAAAAAATTTATTATATACGTTTTCAACAGTTTAACCCATCCTATAGAAAATTACATTCCCCATTTTGACTCAAAATGGAGTTATCCTCGGATCTTGCCCAAATCATGCTAAATTAGGATTCATGCTTGGAGATTTCTTTTGGCCCTTGCCTGTATCACACCTTTATTCAGACTCATGACTGGGGATTTCCTCCGGCCTTGTCTGAATCACACCTTATTCCGACTCATGCTAGGGGATTTTCTCTGGCATTGTCTGAATCACACCCGCATTCCGACTCATCCTTGGGGATTTCCTATAGACTTGTCTGAATCACACCCGCATTCGGACTCATGCCTAGAGATTTCCTATAGCCTTGTCCGAATCACACCCTTATTCAGACTCATACTTAGTGGTTTCCTCTGGCTTTGTCTGAATCACACCCGCATTCGGACTCATGCCTAGAGATTTCCTATAGACTTGTCCGAATCACACCCTTATTCAGACTCATACTTAGGGGTTTTCTCTGGCATTGTCTGAATCACACTCGCATTCGGACTCATGCCTAGAGATTTCCTATAGCCTTGTCCGAATCACACCCTTATTCAGACTCATGCATGAAGGTTTCCTCTGGCCTTGTCTGAATCACACCCGCATTCAGACTCATGACCGGAAATTCCCTCGGTTGTTGTCTGAATCGTACCATTTTTCAGACTCATGCTTGGAAATTTCCTGTTGCCTTGTCTGAATCACACCCCTTATTCGGTCTCATGCCTAGAGATTTCCTCTGGCCTTGTCCGAATCACACCCTTATTCAGACTCATACTAGGGGATTTTCTCTTGCCTTGTCTGAATCACACCCTTATTCAGACACATGCATGAAGATTTC